>JAEMPV010000120.1 GCA_022759145.1 Caldisericum sp. | reverse complement strand
CAGGACAATACACATTTAAATTGTGGACCTCAAAACAGCCAACGCCTGCAACATATACTGTTACACTTGGCACATCCATCACGAACCTTGTTTGGGATGTTAATCCAAAAGCAAGTGGTGCTTATGGAGAACATAACATTTCATTTAAGACTTCTTCTAATGGTGCACTCACCACAACAGATACAATAACAATCCAATTCCCAAGTGGTTTTGTGTTGCCATCTCAAGTGCCATCAGGAAGTGTCCTTGTAAATAATACTGTTGCAAAGGCAAGCGTATCATCTAATTCGCTTGTTATAACCTGTCCCGTAGCGATTGATAATGCATCACAAGTATCAATAAAAATTACAACTGATGCAAAAATTCAAAACCCGCCACCGTCACAAACTGGCTATAAGATAAAGGTATTTACAAGTCAAGATCAGTTAGCGGTTGATTCAAACTCGGTTGTTATAACTCCTTCAACACTCCAGAATGTAAGCGTCACTGTTTCACCGCAGGTTGTAGGGAAGAACGCAACAATTACGATATCATTCCTTACAGGTTTGGGCGGTGCGCTTTCACCAAACGACAGTATTTACATATCATTCCCCAGCCAGTTTTTGCTTCCTTCTACAATAGCAAATAACCTTGTAACAATTACTTACAACAATAACAACTATAATCCTGCAAGCGTAACTGTAACAAAGGGGACAGGAACGGTTTCTTTAACCCTTCCTTCAAATCTTAGCATTCAAGCAGGAAGTTCGGTTAAGATAGTAATTGATGGAAATGCCTCAATTCAAACACCACAAACCGCAGGTACATTTACACTAAAACTTTCAACTTCAAAAGAGACTACGCCTGTTGATAGCAACCAATTTACAATTTTTGCATATCCAAAGTCTCTTATAACTATTACTCCAAATATCCCTGATGGGCAAAATGGCTACTACATAACACAGCCAAAGGTTACCTTTGCTATTCAGGATATCCTGGGCGTTACACCTACTTTGTACTACAAGATAAACGATGGAAATTACCAAATATACGACCTTGTAAACAAACCTTCAATTTCAATCCCTGAAGGGAAGACGACACTAACTTATTATGCAACGGATAACTTTGGAAATAAAGAGCCAGAAAATACCAAGACATTCCTTGTAGATTTGACAGACCCTGTTATATCAATAACTGATCCAAAAGAAAATTCTGTTGTTGTGCAGCCAACTTTCACAATTAAGGGAAGCGTTAAGTCAATAGATATTGCAAATACATCACTTTTTGTTGCAGGAAAGTCTGTTACTTTAAACTCTGATGGGACATTTGAGGCGCTTATCACCCTGCCAAACGAAGGTGTAAATACAATTACTCTTCAGGCAAAGAGCCCTTCAGGAAGAACCTCTACAAAGCAGTTTGCAGTTAACTATATTGCACGTGTTACCGTTTTCTTGCAGGTTGGAAATGATAATGCCTATATAAATGGAGAGCAGGTTAAGATTGATGCACCACCGTTTATCTCGGGTGGGAATGTGATGGTGCCATTGAGATTTATACTTACATCGTTTAAGGCAAATCTTGATTGGGATAATATCTTCCAGATTATAACACTTACTCTTGGCAGTAACAGGATGAGGCTTCAAATTGGAAATCTCAGGGCAGATGTAAACGGGCAATTGAAGATGCTCCCAACAGCGCCTGTCCTTATAAAAGGTGTTACTTTTGTGCCTTTAAGATTCATCTCAGAAAATTTTGGCGCAGATGTAAAATGGGATGGAACTCTTAAAGCAGTAAGTATTGTATATCCAAAACCATAGAGATTAAAGAAGGGGTGCATTTAAAAGTCCCCCTTATTCCCAATTTTGAAATTTTTTGTTTTTGTGTATTATAGAGTTTAGGGAATTGGTGTGAGGGTGTAGTTTGTAATTTTTGTTGAAAGAAGGTGAGAATGTGGACCTGTGGAAGCATAGGCATGAAGTACATAAGAAGAAAGTAAAGAAACAGGGTGGTTTTACCCTGATAATTGTGCCTCACTATCAGGGTAAAACCGTCCGTATAGTTTTAACGCCATTGAGAATTTATACAATTTTATTCTCGTTTGCATTGATTGTTGCATTTGCAATTTCATTTGGGGTTTCCTACAGGGAACTTGTTGCAAACGCAAAGTCACCTGGAGTTTATGCAAGTGCTATGAGTACTGAACAGGTACAGCAACTTCAAAGCCTCCAGGATGAACTTGCAAAGACCAAAGCAGATGTAGAAGCCCTACAACAATATGTCCTTTCTTTGGGCAAACTTGAGAAGGATGTGCGGTCTGCCCTGAAACTTGGAGGTGAAACTGTAAGTCTTGAGTCAATCCTTGCACGCAGTTCATCGAAACCACAAATCCAATCTTATACTGACCTTCCAAAAACATATGCACAGGTAAAAACAGAACTTGCTGACACTTCAAAGCAAGCAGTTCAAACTGAACAAACACTAACAATGCTTCAACAAACTGTTTATGAGTTCAATTTGATAAAGGCACAAACTCCAGATTATTGGCCACTTCAGGGAACAATAACCTCTGGATTTGGCTGGCGTATTAGCCCGTTTGGCGGTGGCTGGGAATTTCATAAGGGAATTGATATTGCATCATACTATGGTGCTCCAATAAGAGCTGCAGGTGACGGAGAGGTAGAATTTGCAGGTTGGGATTCGGGAGGATATGGAAGGATGATTATTATTTACCATAGAGATGGTATTGAATCAGTTTATGGACACCTTTCCTCAATAGATGTTAAAGTTGGAGATAAAGTTAAGAAGGGTCAGGTTATAGGGTACGAAGGATGTTCTGGTTTATGCACAGGACCACACCTGCATTTTGAAATAAGGGAGTGGGGAACAGCTGTAAATCCACTTAAATATCTTGAGTAAGGAGGTTTTATAATGGCATTTGGAAGAAGAGAAGAACAAAAAGAGGCAGTTTCGACAACGCAAACTGTTATTGCAAAAGACCTTTACATAAAAGGTGATGTTAAATGCGAAGGAGTAATGAGGATTGAAGGTGCAATCGAAGGTAACATATCCGGGAATGGCGAAATAACGATTGCAGAAGGCGGAAAGGTAAAAGGAGATATTCAAGGAAGGAAAGTTATAGTTATAGGGCGTGCAGAAGGTAACGTCACTGCAAAAGAAAGTGTTGAGGTTCTGGAGCAGGGAACAGTTATTGGTGATATAACTGCTGAGAAGATTTCAATCGAGGAAGGCGCAACAATCGAAGGAAAATGTATAACGAAGAAGCCGCAACCGGTAATAACTGAACCACCTAAAGTCGAAGATAAAGAGAAAAAATAAATTTATTGCCCCCTGAAATTAGGGGGCTTTTGTTTTTTAAAGGACACCTTATGTTTAAAGACAGGCTTGATGCTGGAGAAAAATTAGCAAAATTAATATTGGATGAGGGTATCGATTTCGATTACCTTTTTGCTTGTCCAAGGGGAGGAGTTGAGGTTGCATACCCTATCGCAAAGTATTTTAAAAAAGAAATAATTCCACTTTTTGCTCATAAAATCCCCTCCTCTATTAACGAAGAGTTTGCGATTGGTGCAGTATCAATTGATGGGGAGTTTGTGCTGAACGAGTACGCAAAGGACGAAAGCGAAGAATATTTAAAAGAAATAATATCTAAAATATCCGAACTTCTTAAAGAACGTGCAAAGCATTATGGTGTCGATTTTGATTTTAACAATATAAAAGAAAAAGTTATACTTGTTGTTGATGACGGTATTGCAACAGGTGAAACGCTTTACGCAGGCGTAAAAAGCCTTAAAAAATATAACCCAAATGAGATTTATGTTGTAGTGCCTGTCTCATCCTATGAAGGTTATATAAAGTTAAGCGAAGTTGCTAAAGTTATTGCTCTTTATATAGATAAATACTTCTTTGCAGTTTCTCAATATTACGACGAATTTCAACAATTAGAGGATTCTCAAGTTAAAAAATATCTTCAACTTTCAAAAGAATTTTCAAAAATTTAACGATTTTTGTGGAACTTTTTTAG
>JAEMPV010000119.1 GCA_022759145.1 Caldisericum sp. | reverse complement strand
TTTGAATAACAGGCACAACCTTAGAATTGGTTGAATCAGTAGGCACTAATTTTCCGTTAAAAGTTGCAATATTCTTTCCTATCCAGAGTTCAATTTTGTTTTCTCCATTAATTATAGTAACCTTTTTGTCTGAATCACGGTAGTTAACATCACAACCCAATTGCTCTGCAACAAACCTCAAGGGAACATAGGTTCTATTTTCAATAATGGTTGCAGGGACATTAAGGGTGTAACTTGCGCCATTTACAGCAGCAATCTTACTCCCGATAGTTAAACCGATATTTACAACTGAAGATATCTCTTTCTTAAATTCTGCATAAATAATGTGATTTGAAGCAATGTTATTAAAAGTATAAATTGAAACTGCACCTACTGATTGATTATCAACTTTAACATCCTTAATGACATAGCCTTCATCAGGAGTAATCACAAAAGTTTGAGACGACTTATTAGCTACGGTAATTACACCTATCGGAGTTATTGTGCCACCTAAACCTGCAGAGGCGTTTATAGTAAAAGACTGTATAGTAAAGTCTGCTCCTATCGTATGATCCTGCGTAATATTTGTGAATGTATATGTAGAAACCGCTCCAACAGACGCTCCATCAACTTTAACATCTTTAAGAGTAGACACATCACCTGGTGCAATATTAAAGGTTAAAGAAGTGCCAATATCAACTGCTACAATCCTGGCTAGCTCAATAGACCCATTCTCGGGATAAAGAGCAGTTATCCATCTTACATTAGGATCAAAAGACACATAGTCCCCGCTCATCGTTATGATTTGAGTTGCAGGGTCCCAATTTAGTGAAACACCCAAGCCATCATCAAAAACGTTCAAAGGGACCATCGGAATGCCATCTTTCAAAAACACGGCAGGAATTGATACGACATTTCCATTCAACACAGCGGTATCCGACCACACTGAAAGTCCTATTTTGATGTTTAGCAAGGTAATTATTATCCCTTTTGTAGAAGGAATATACTCAACATATGCCCCAAAGTCCTTGGCAATAGCAGTAATAGGAATATAGGTAAAGCCATTAGATATTTCCTGTGCTGTGTGCAAATCAACCACATAGTCACCAACATACATCTTGCTACTTCCAATTTGTAGTTTCAAAGTTAAATTACTTGCCTTTGCTAAAGATGGACGAAGCAAACTATCAAAGATTGAAACATGGTTAAAACAACTTGTTAATAAAACTAAAAGAGCCAAAAAGAAAATGAACAATCTTTTCCTCATTACTCTTCTCCTTTCAAAGTCATCGTAAATTTTTATGAGTATCTCTAAAAACTTGCAAATTTCTTATTCTCATTTTTAAAGTTATACAAAATAAAACCTCAATTATAACTTATCGTTCCATCCTCTTACTTATTTCTTCATACTTTTTTACCTCTTCAGCACTAACTGAAGGTTGTGTTCTCTTTATTTGTTCCAAGATATCATCAGTTGTTATAACCTTTCGTGTATTTTCCTTGAGACTTGCTTTTGCTACAGATAGAGCAACCGCATTACAAATAGAGTGAATATCAGCTGGCGTATAAAGTTCAGTTAACTCTGCTAACTTTTCATAGTCAATGTTAGGGTCTATTGGTCTATTTTTCAACTCTTTCTTGAATAATTCTATCCTTGCTTCCTTTGTGGGTGGAGCGACATATAAAATTCTATCAAATCTCCCAGGTCTTAAAAGTGCGGGGTCAAGTGTCTCTGGTGTATTGGTTGCCCCGATAATTACAACTCCCTCTAACTCCTCCATTCCATCCATTTCAGTAAGGAGTTGAGTTAATATTTTCGTCTTTGTCTCGTTTTCTGTCCCTCTCTTGCCCGCAATTGCGTCAATTTCATCAAAGAAAAGTATGCAAGGTTTATTTTCTCTTGCCTGTATGAACAATTTGCGAATTGCAGATTCTGATTCTCCTATGTACTTATTTAAGAGCTCTGGACCTTTTATGTATATAAAATTAGCATTTGCTTTACTTGCAATTACTTTTCCTAAAAATGTTTTCCCGCATCCAGGAGGTCCAAAAAGTAGAATACCCTTTGATGCCTTTACAGCATACTCTTTCAAAAGTTCTGGATGGACTAAAGGCATTTCCACAGCATCAAAGAGGCTCTCTTTTACATTATCCAGACCAACTACATCATTCCAATCGTATTGAGGATGTTCCACAACATCTTCCTGCTCTACCTTTGCAGAACGTCTCATAAACTTCTGCGCTAACTTTTCATATTCTTGAAGCATCTCAATAGTGACAGAGGGTTTTGTCCCGCTCAATACTGCTTCAAAATCCTCCATCTTTATTTTTACATTTTTCTTGTCCCTTTTAAGCGCAATTTTCGCTACTTCGTTACAAACTAATTGAATATCAGCGCCAGTAAAACGTTCCATTCGCTCAGCTATCTTATCCAAATCCACATCACTATCTAAAGATTTCCCTTTAAGATAGTGATTTAAAACATTTAACCGCCCCTCTTTTCCCAATGGTCCTATATAAATTACCTTATCAAACCTTCCTGGACGTAGGGCTGCTGGATCTATAAGTTCAGGATGATTTGTTGCACCAACAAGCAAAACTCCATCAATTTTTTTGAGCCCATCGGTATAACTTAAAAATGTCCCAACGATTCCTTTTTCTGGCGCATCAGAACGAGATAATTCACTTCTATTCGGTAAGAATGCCTCAAGTTCATCGAAAAGCAACACAGATGGTCTATTTCTATAAGCTTCCTCAAAAATAGCCCTTAAATTCGCTTCTGATTGGCCATACCACATACTTGTAAATTCTGTTCCACTTACTGCAAAGAATGAGGCATTCGCTTCGTGGGCAATTATCCGGGCAATCTTTGTTTTTCCAGTTCCAGGAGGTCCAAAAAGAAGAATACCTCTTGGGGGAGTAATATTCATTTTGGACAATGCTTTGCGTGTATTGATGTCAAATTGCGACTTAATTACATCCATAAGTTCCTCTTTTATATCTTCAATACCTGCTAAATCATCCCAGGTATCTTGAGGAATCTCTTTCTGTGAAGATGACCCTCTTTTCTCCTCTTCATCATTTGATGATGGACTTGTTATTTCAAGATGTGTTGCCTCAAATAAAGGAGAAGAAAGAATTTCCCATAGTGGTGCTCCTGCAAGAGTAAACAATATTCCAAATATAGCACTTAATAAAGCACTTTCAATAACAGATTGTGAAATTTTGGTTCCAAGTATTAATGATGACATTGTTAAAGTTGAAACAGCAAAGGTAAGAGCACCTATTACTGTAGCAAAAATACGCGTTTTTAGATCTTTCGACTTGTGCCAAAGATATGAAAAAACTCCCGCAGTAATAGCCCAAACAATGATTTGCGAAACAAGAATTGGTCTATCCAGGAAAGGAGTTAGGACACTTTCAAATTTAGGTGTAATATTTTTGGAAGAAAGGGACTGATTTAACCAGGCAAAATCTCTTAAGGAATCTACTGGTTTTGTATGCAAAGCAATAAGTGGCTTTGTTTTCGCTCCTAAGCTCAAAAGTCCAATCGACGGAACTCCTTCTAAGATCCCTATAATCTCTAGTAAGAAACACCCAAATGAAGCAAGGATAGGCGAAAGACCAACGTCTGAAAAACCGGAAAGAAGAGGAACCAAAATCTCTAAGGCATATAGTTTCGGGTTAGTAGCAATAATAGAAGATAACCCTAAGACGAAAAAAGGGAAGGGCTTAAGCAGCTTAAAAATGGCAAGCAAAATCAAAAAGGCAATGTATAATAAGCCAAGGTTCAAGGAGATGTATGATATTGGCAATATGAATAAAAGAGAAGAAAAAACGATACCCAGCGCAGGCTTGAAAAAAGTTAAAAGCCCAACTGTAAATACAAAAAGCCACTGCCAACCTAAAGGGTAGTAAGGTAGAGATTTCGTTAAAAAATAAGTAAAACCAGAAACTATAACGGCACTAAGAGCATTATAGATGATTTTTCTACTCTTAAATGAGTTTAGAAGCATCCCGTCCTCCTTATTTCTTAAGCCTCTTTTCAAAATTATTATAAACTAAATTGAGAATTTTTGGAATTTTCATCTCCACAAAAATTATACTACTTCCTTCTGAAATAATAAAATTTTGAACTTATATCAATTTTTGTTTTGCTTTACTAAATACGGAAATTTCCATAAAAACTTTAAAAAATGAAAGACAAATAATATCTTTAAAAATTCTTGTTTAATTTTAAGCACCTTTTGTATACCTACATTTAAGACGAAGATTAATATTCATTTCTGTCGTTCTAACTTAAAGCCCGCATTTTTTATTTTAAATTTATTGATTATTCTTTAAAATAGCACTTATAACATAAAAAACCTCTATTTTGTAATTATCAGTCCCAGATACAGAACCAAG
>JAEMPV010000118.1 GCA_022759145.1 Caldisericum sp. | reverse complement strand
TCACATGCGGCTTAGACCTTTCAAATTTTTCTTTAGTTGCCATGTTGTACCTCCTTCGCAATCTCTATTATATATAAATTTCATTAATCACAAAAATGGAGCCCACGACCAGGATTGAACTGGTGACCTCGTCCTTACCAAGGACGCGCTCTACCGACTGAGCTACATGGGCTCAATACTTTCCAAAAATAAATTAATGGTCGCGGGGGCTGGATTTGAACCAGCGACCTCCGGGTTATGAGCCCGACGAGCTACCTGACTGCTCCACCCCGCAACCTGGAGCGGGAGACGGGAATCGAACCCGCGACGATCAGCTTGGAAGGCTGATGCTCTACCACTGAGCCACTCCCGCGCATCATGGTGGGCAGGGAGGGATTCGAACCCCCGAAGGCGCACGGCCAACAGATTTACAGTCTGTCGCCTTTAACCACTTGGCTACCTACCCACTGGAGCCGACGAGCCGACTTGAACGGCTAACCTACTGATTACAAGTCAGTTGCTCTACCCGTTGAGCTACGTCGGCATTCCGAATTTTATTATACGAATATTGTGCTATTTGTCAAGAGGTAAACACTCTCATTTAGAGGAGTTAATAAATTTTTGAGCCTTTTTCTTAATTCGTTGGATTGTATTATCAACAGATTTATAATCTTCGTTAAGTAATCTTGCTATATCTCGTATTTTTACACCTTCAAGATACAATTCAAATACCTTCATTTCTTTCGGCGCAAGCAATTTTTTGAATTCTTCTATCTCTTCTTTTATCTCAAATTCACTTTCAAAGTCATAAGTTTTGGAGATTGCCTCATCAAGTGGCACCTCGATTTTTCTTTTCCTTAAAAAGTCAAGGATACGGTTCCTTACATTAATAAAAAGAAAATTCTCAAAATTTCCGTAATTTTCAGAATATCCATCAATACTCTTAAGGGCAGCAAAAAGAGCCTCAAGATAAAGGTCATCTCTGTCTTCTTTTGTAAGAAAAAGTCCATAGTATCTTACAATTTTCTTAATAAAAGGAGTGTATATCTTTAAAATCTCTTCTTGAGCAGACCTATCCTGTAACTTTGCTAACTTTAATAGTTCGCTTATATTATGCGTACTCTCCATTTTTCAGTTTTTCTTCTAACGCCCTAAAAAGCACAATACCAGTTGCAACAGAAACATTAAGAGAATTAACTCTTCCCCTCATTGGGATTTTTACAACATAATCACACTCTTTGAGGATACCTTTTCTTACACCCTCTCCTTCATTACCCATAACAAAAGCAAAAGGATGGTTTTTGTAATCTACATCGAAATAATTAACTTCTGCATTAACATCTGTTCCAATAATCCAAACACCCATATCCTTCAATTCTGAGATTGCCTGAGTTAGGTTCTTTACTTTGTATATATTTACATGAAACACAGCGCCAGAAGAGATAGACATTACAGTCTCTGTAACCTCGCAGGACTCTCTTTCCTGAATAACAATGTCTCTAACGCCTGCACATTCTGCTGCTCTAATAATCGCACCAAAATTCTGCGGATCTTGAATACGGTCCAAAAGAAGAATTATGCTATTTCTTTTTACTTTTAAATCCGCAAAGTCTTTGTACTCATAAGGGGCACCGACACCTACAACACCTTGATGGTTCATAATTTTAAATCTTCTATCGAACCAACTTTTTTCTCTTGTAAGAACCTGAATTTCATTTTTTCTTGCGTGTGCAAGGATTGATTTCATAGTATTCTCTTTAAGGTCAACACCATCCTCAATCACTATAAGCCTTATCGGATAATGAGCCCTTAACGCTTCTAATACAGGATTTCTCCCGATAATAAAGTATTCGTTTTTAATTTTATCCATTTGTCGCCTCTAATCTATATTTTGTACCATCTTTCGTGTCTTCTAAAATTATTCCTATCTCCTTAAGCCCATCCCTTATTTTGTCAGAAAGAGCGAAGTTCTTCTCTTTTCTAAACTTATTTCTTACCTCAATTAATGCATTAAGAGCTTCGATAGGATCGTCTAATTCTTTTTGAGAAAGCGCTTCTTTTATGCTTTCATCCTTCAAAAATTCTTCCAAAACCTTTGAAATTTTTTCCTTAAATGAGAAATCAATATTTCTTTCCTCCCCAATCCTATCAAAGCCAAGAATATAAAACATATCCTTGAGAACATTATTAAGCATTGCAAGGTCGTCTTTTGAGATACTATCCTTGTTTGCATTGAAAAATCTAAATATTTCGAACAAAACTGAGATAGCAACTGGTGTATTAAAATCATCATCCATTGCTTCCATAAATTGTTCTTTCCACTTTAATATTTGCTCTTTTATAGACATATCTCCTGATGTAGCCCTGTTAAGATACTTTTTCAACTCGAGATAACTATTATGAAGATACTCGTAGTTTTTACGAGCAACTTCCAACCCTTCAAGGTCAAAATTCAAAGGCTTTCTGTAGGAGACTGATATATAGAAAAGCCTTAAAACCTCTCCGTCGTAATCCTCAAGAAGCGTATGAAGATTAAAGAAGTTCCGAAGGGACTTACTCATTTTTTCTCTGTTTACATTAAGCATTCCATTGTGAACCCAGAATCTCACGAAAGGCTCAACACCAGTATACGCTTCGGACTGAGCAATCTCATTTTCGTGGTGAGGGAATATAAGATCGTCACCGCCACCATGAATATCAAAAGAGTTGCCAAGTATTTTTAGAGTCATCGCAGAACACTCTATATGCCAGCCTGGTCTTCCTTTACCCCAGGGGCTATCCCAGAAAGGTTCACCTTCTTTTGCCTTTTTCCAGAGTGCAAAATCAAGCGGGTTTCTCTTTTCCGGGTTTACCTCAATCCTTGCGCCTGCCTGGAGTTCTTCTAAATTCCTGTGAGAAAGTTTCCCATAGTCCTTAAACTTTGTCACATCATAATATACACCATCGGATATCTCGTATGCGTACCCTTTTTCGACAAGTACCTTTACCATTTCAATAATATCCTCTATAAACTCGGTTGCTCGTGGATATGCATAGAGAGGCAATACATTCAGTTTCTTAAGGTCTTCAAGATAGATTGAAGCATACTTTTCTGCAAGTTCCTTAAAGTTTACCTTGAGTTCATTTGATCTTTCGATGATTTTGTCATCAATATCCGTAAAGTTTGAAATATGAATAACTTCATATCCAAGATAGGTAAGATATCTATGCATTACATCGTATACCACAGCAGAACGTCCGTGTCCTGCATGAGCATAATCATATGGCGTAAGCCCACATACATACATATAAACCTTGCCTTTTTCACGGGTTGTAAATTCTTCAAGTTTTCTTGTAAGGTCATTATAAACCTTAAGCATTTAAGACCTCCAGCACCTTTGTTAGCCTCGCTATTGCTTCATCCTTCCCTATAAAGTAAATAAACTCATGCACTTCCATCCCTTCTTCCTTCATTGTTATTGCAAGCCGCAAAGGGAAGTAAAGATTCTTACCTTTTATCTTCAATTCCTTTCCAAGTTCTCTTATAAGATTTAATATTGTATCCATGGTAAAGGGCTCAAGACTTTGAAGCCTATCTTTGAATTTCTCAATAAGCTCTTTTGCGTTGTATTCTTTAATTTTTTCTACGATGTCCGTATTTATTTCGTATGGTTCAAAGAGTTGCGAAGATACTCTTTCTACATCCTTTACTGTATCAAAATGTTCTTTCATTGTTTCAATGAACGAAAGCCACCATTCTTTGGGCTTTTTGCTAAAATCAATCGCAATGCTTTCTCCAACTTCATAGATTCGTTCTGCAGGGGTCTGAGTTAGATATTTATGGTTCATCCATTTGAGTTTTTCAAAGTCAAATATAGCAGGGGCTTTGT
>JAEMPV010000117.1 GCA_022759145.1 Caldisericum sp. | reverse complement strand
TCTGAATGTGCGCTTACAAGGTCTTATCTTGAAACGATGAAGGAGATCTATCCGAATATTGAGGTGAAAGAATATTCAGTTGCCGAGGCAAAGAACAAAGAACTTCTTACAAATCTTGGCAAAATTTATAATCTTCCGGAAAACAAACTCAATGTGACACCCGCAGTATTTATAGGGAAAAGTGCCTTTGTAAGAGAAGAAGCCTACAAGAATGTGGAAACTGCAATTAAAAATTTCAATTACGAAGACAATGCCTTTCTTGAAGATTCACTTCTCAAGGCACAAAGCGAAAGTTCAAACCTTGTTCTCTTATTTAAGAAATTTGGCATCCTTACCGTAATTGGTGCAGGGCTCATAGACGGCTACAATCCCTGTGCAATAACTGTATTGATTTTCTTTATCTCACTTCTTGCACTTCGTAAAAAAGACCGAAGAGAAATTCTTCTTGTTGGCACTCTTTTTACAATTGGCATAGGGCTTTCGTATCTTCTTTTAGGAGTAGGGCTTTTTGAACTCATATCAAGGTGGAAATACTTTGACTACATTTCAAAGTATGTGTATCTTATCACATCTTTAATCACTTTAACTCTCGTTGTCCTTACCTTTAGCGATTACTTTAAAGCAAAAAGAGGAGATACAAAGGGGATTACGCTTCAACTTTCAACTGCCGAGAAAAAGACGATACATGCTCTTTTAAGAAATCCCAGAGTGCTTACTGAATTTATCTTTGCGTTTCTTATAGCATTTCCTGTATCTATTGTCGAATTCTCGTGCACGGGACAAACATATCTTCCCACAATTGTTTATATTTTTGGAATGGAAAACCTTCGGGCACAAGCGTTCTTGTATCTCCTTCTTTATAATGTTATGTTCGTCTTGCCACTTATCATTATCACTTACATTGCTTATAGAGGGACAAATTCTCTGAGGATTTCAAAATGGTTTACTCAAAATTTGAGCACGATAAAACTTGCAACAGGGATTGTGTTCCTTATACTTTTTGGTTATCTTGGGCTTAAGACACTTTCGCTATTTAATCTAATAACTTTAAGGATTTAAACCTGTCTTGCAGTGCTCGAATTAGAAATTTCAGTCTGGGGTGCAATGCGTGTTGTGCCCCTTTTGTATATTACCTGCGATCCGTGGTTAATAATGCGCGAAGCCTCAAGTAACTCTCCGAAAGTGAGTGGCTCCACCTTGTATGCAGGCGCTCTAACAACTGTATTTATGTGAATTTTGTTAGGGCGTATTTGCGTTAAGACATTGTAGAGGTTAAGGTAATTTTCTATTGTGTTATTTATCCCTTTTACAAGGAGTATTTCAATCCAGAGTTCGTGGGTAAATATCTTCCTAAAGTCAATAATACCCTTTATAACTTCCTCAACTTTTATATCAGGGTGATTGAGGCTTATTTTTTCGTAAGTTTCCTTATCGACTGCATTAAGAGTAAACTTTACCACATCTGCCTCAAGCAAATCCATCTTTACATCATCTCTTGTTATTAGGGACCCGTTTGAAAGCACTGCAATTGGGATATCTGTTATCTTTTTTAACTCTCTTATGATATATCCGAGTTTGCTATTGAGTGTTGGTTCGCCAAGACCTGAGAATGTTATGTGGTCAATTTTTGTGGTATTTTTGCTTAAGAAATCCTTTATCTCTTCAATAATAGACTCTGCAGGGATGTATTCTTTTCGCTCAGTTGTAAGCAGTGTTGTTTTTCCTACCTCACAATAAATGCAGTTAAAACTGCACACCTTTGCCGGTACAGTAGTTACACCGAGCGATACCCCCAGCCTTCGTGAATTTATAGGTCCATAAATGTATCTGTATGCCAATTCTTCTATTCCCTCTATTTAATCCTCAAACGATATGAATTTTATATCATTTTTCAGTCCTGTCAATAGGTTTTTGAGGGTTTTTCAAAAGTTCTTTTAAAATTCTATCTAACCTTTATTTTATGTGGATTTTTTGCGCTTTACGAAAAGTCCGATTAAAAATTTTTAGTTTCTTCTTCTTTGTAGTATAATTAAAATCCGTGGTGAAGAAATGGATGATAAAAAGCATAGATTTGAAAATTTAAAAAACAGTTTCTACTTGCACTTTCCTTCTTTTAAATACAGGAATTTTAACCTATTTTTCTTTGGGCAGGTAATTTCTGTTATAGGCACATGGATGCAGTCAACGGCTCAAAGTTGGCTTGTTTTGCAAATAACAAATTCTCCGTTTAAATTGGGATTGCTTTCTGCAGTCCAGTTTCTTCCAGCGTTGTTTTTCTCGCTATACGCAGGTGTTGTAATAGATAAGTTTTCCAAAAGAAAGATTCTCATTTTTACCCAAAGCGCGTTAACTATTCTTGCCTTCATTTTAGGGCTTCTTGTAAAACTTCACATTGTGCAGTACTACCAAATACTCTTAATAGGCTTTTTGACAGGGATCGTTAACACTATTGATATGCCTGCAAGACAGTCATTTTATGTTGAACTTGTGCCCAAAGAGCATCTTATGAATGCAATTTCCTTGAACTCTTCTGCGTTTAACCTTGCACGTATTATTGGGCCTGGCATTTCTGGAATTCTCATAGGTCTTGTAGGTTATGAATGGAGTTTCTTCCTTAATGCAATAAGCTTTATCCCGGTGATTGTTGCACTCTTCTTCATTGTTGAAAGAACAAAGAGGCCATCAAAATTCAGCCTTAAGGAACTTGAAAATGTTAACAGGGATATAAAATCAGGACTATCTTACATTATGAAGATTCCAATTATTTTAATCATATTTGCCCTATTTATTGTAGTGAATGTGTTCGGCCTTAACTTTAATGTCCTTGTTCCAACGCTTGCAAAACAGGTTTTCCATCTTGGCGCAACCGAATATGGTTTCCTTATGTCGCTTATGGGATTGGGTGCCTTAACTGGCTCACTTTTCCTTGCCGTAGTAAGTTATAAGGGAGTAAAACACTTTTATCTATTTGGTGGTGCGTTTATGCTTGGGGTCACCCTTCTTCTTACAGGACTTATAAAAAATCTATATGTTGTGTCTCTTCTTACTACACTTTCTGGCTTCTTTATGGTGATGTTCCTTAACACCGCAAACACCCTTATACAGATGGAAACAGAAGAGCAATTTAGAGGAAGGGTTATGAGTATATATTCACTTATCTTCCTTGGATTTACGCCATTTGGAGCACTTTTCACAGGAACGCTTGCAGAGAAGGTTTCAGTTGATTTTACATATGCTCTTGTTGGCACAATAGTACTTGTTTCTGTTGTTATTATATACTTTTCAACATACAGAAAGATTTTTCCCGGTGTTGCCCTTCATGCAAGAAGGGTAAGTGGCTCCTACGAAGGGAGTTTCCCGAAGAAATGAAGAAGTTAATTACGCTTACATATGACTTTTTTGTTATAGGTCTTTTTACAATTGGCGGGGGATATGCGATGATTCCTCTTATGCGACAAACTTTTGTTGAAACAAGAAAGTATCTTACAGAAGAAGAATTTTTGGAAATGCTTGCAATTTCGCAAATTACGCCTGGTCCTATTGCTATAAATATGGCAACTTTTATAGGATATAGAGAAGGAGGATTAATTGGTTCAGCCCTTGCTACGCTTGGTGTTGTCCTTCCATCGTTTATTGTAATTCTTGTTATCTCAATCTTTTTTGCAAATCTTACTGCAATTCCGCAGGTTAAGAAGTTTTTGCTTGGTATTTTAACAGGTGTTGTGGGCGAAATTATTTACATCACTTTTGATATTTTTAAAAAAGCAAAGAAGACCATTTTCTATCTTTTAGTCTTAACCCTATCGCTTGTCGAACTTTTTATCTTAAAGATAAACCCTATTTATGTTATTCTTATTGGGGGCGCACTTGGTATAATTTTTGGAAAATTCTTTGAGGGTGAAAATGCTTCTTCTTAGATTATTTGTGGAATTTTTTAAAATTGGAATTGTTACCTTTGGTGGGGGACAGGCAATGCTTCCCTTACTTCAGCATTCATTTGTAACTGAACTCGGTTGGATAACACAGGAGCGCTTCCTCTATTTTGTTTCTGTTGCGGAAGTAACTCCTGGACCTGTTGCGCTTAATATGGCAACGTTTATTGGATATGAGTTGGATGGCGTAATTGGTTCTGCGTTTGCAACATTAGGTGTTGTTATGCCATCATTTTTGGTTATATTAGCAATTGCCCATTTTGAAAAGAAGTTTAAGGAAAATATTTTATACAAGAGGTTTATGCTTGGCGTAAAACCTGTAATTGTTGCGCTTCTAATAAACGCTATTTATCTCATCGTCGGGCGGGGATTTGTAGGTTTTATTCCGTATCTTATGGCACTTGGAAGCCTCATTGTTTTTATTTTCTACAGGAAATCACCATTGCTAATCCTTCTTGTTGCAGGTGTTATTGGCGTATTTGTGCTTAGATAGTTGTATTAATTAATTTAGGTTCTGCATTTTAATCATTTTTGCCTAATTTTCTGTTTAAATCCTTCCTTATCTTTTCCTTTAGTATATCGACATTCAAGTCTTTATTGAATTCTTTTAGGTTTGAAACCTTACTTTTTACACTTTTAACAAATTTTTTCTCTCCATT
>JAEMPV010000116.1 GCA_022759145.1 Caldisericum sp. | reverse complement strand
ATACAATAAACTATAAAGAAAAACTCAAAAGTGTAGGATACCAATTTCGAGATTAGCACAATATTCTTTTTATTTGTGCTCAACTCATAAATTTAATCTATGTCTTACAAAAGAAAAATACTATGAAAATTTTGGGAAAAGATAAGGTTAGGTTTTATTTTTTGATAAGGGAGTTATTGAGCGGGTGCTGTTACCCTCTTAAATTTGGAAGATGTCTTGCTGCGCTCGCCTTGATAACCAATGGAAAAGAACGGAGGAGATCTCTCGCTTCGCCCGAGATGACAATCAATGGAGGAGGGAAAAGTCCTCTCCTCCAACTCCACCCAAAAAGAATTTAAGTCTTTTTTGAGTAGTTCGAAGGGGGCCTTCGATTGAATAGGAGATTTCTCACTTCGTTTGGGATGATCAACCGTGAAAATACTTAAGAGATCTTGTTTACCACCCCAAAACTGGAGATGTCTCGATCATTGCTACAGAGCAAGCAAATACGGTTATCAGAATAATGATCTTTACTCTTTTTCTATCAGTTTCTTTAACAGATTATTGAACTCAGTTTTGACTATTTCTTCGTCGATGGTTAAGATTTTGCCTTCGAGCATTACAATCTCTCCATTTATGATGACTGTGTCGACATCAGTGGGATACATAGAGTAAATGATATTCGAATGAGGAGAGTGCATTGGCATCATATTTGGTTTGTCTTTTCGAACAAGAATCAAATCTGCCTTGTAGCCCTCTTTGAGAACTCCAACATCGTCAAAGCCTAACGCTTTTGCACCATTTACTGTAAGAATATCGAATGCATCATTTACACTCAACATTCGAGGATTGCGTGAAATACCTTTTGCAAGAAGCCCTATTATACGCACTGCTTCAAGAACTGAAAGATTATTGTTCGATGCAACTCCATCGGTTCCTGCAACAAGTTTCACACGACTATCGATAAACCTATCAATCGGTGCAATGCCCGAGCCAAGTTTCATATTACTTTCCGGATTTAAAGAAACCCATACGCCATTTTTCTTGAGGATCTTTATGTCGTTTTCGCTTACCCAGACGCAGTGTGCAGCAACAACCCTATCGCTAAGAAAACTTATCGAGGCAAGGTATTCAATTGGCGTCCTTGAATAGGATTTCATATAATCGACAACTTCTTTCTCGGTTTCGTGAAGGTGGATTTGAACTATGGCACCAAGTTTTTTCGAAACTTCCTTTGTGAGTTTGAGAAGTTCTTGGGAAACGGTGTAAGGTGCGTGTGGTGCAAGGCTTACCAAAATTTTCTCATCTTTTCCTGCAAGTTCTCTATACTTTTTCTCAACTTCTTCGATAATAACCCTGTCCATAAAGGGCTTAGAGGCGTAGGCAATGCCAACATTACCTCTCATACCAATTTCGGAGAGGGCACGAAATGATGCCTGAGGATACAAATAAAAGTCCGCAACAGTTGTTGTTCCTGTTTTTATTGATTCAATTGCTGCAAGAAGTGTGCCAAAGTATACCATATCGTAAGTAAGGCGCTCTTCAAGGGGGAAAATGTGCTTATACAGCCAGTCCTGTAGTGTCACATCCTCCGCATAGCCACGCATAAATGTCATCGCAAGATGAGAGTGGGTATTCACAAAGCCAGGAAGCGCAATGTATTTACTTCCATCAATTACTTTTGAATAGTTGTCCTCGGGGGCATTGTCCCCTAAAAAAGAAATTCGTGAATCTTTTATTACTATATCTACAGATTCTTTGTAAGTTTTAGAATCTAAAATCGCAGAAACATTTTTAATGAGAATCATAGGTTTTCTTTTCTTTCAAGCGGGATATAATGGGAATCTGTTATAACCTCTGTCTCAACTTCAATTAATTTTCTTATATCTTTTGGCAGGTTAAAGAGCGCAGTATGAGTTTCCCCATCGTAAAATCTCAGTGTCCCTGAAATTCGCTCTTTAATCATACTATCTATCTGTTCTTTCGTAAACGCCTTAGGGTCAATTTTCTTTGAGGCAATTATAAATCCCCAGGTCGTGTCAAACGATGGTACATAAGAAAAATAACTTCGCACAATTGGAAATACTTTTTTAAGAGTGTTTCTTATAATCGTATGCATTCTGTAGTTTGTGACCCTCAAAAGGGACGCCTGCAAAACAAATACGCCATTTTCTTTTAGCCTATCGTAAATAGTCTTGTAAAATTCAACGGAATAGAGTTTATATGAAGGACCTTCTTCGTATGGCTCAGTTAGGTCGCTTATGAAAACATCAACTGAATTATTTGAAAGATTTGTCTCAACAAATGCCCTTGCATCTGTGTTGATAAGAGTTGCTCTTGGGTCATCAAAAGCACCCTGGTGCCACTCCTTCATAAACTGCTTTGCAATATCGGTTGCGTCCTTGTCAATATCAACCATAATTGCCTTTGAGACGCTTTTATGCTTCAGGACTTCTCTTAAAGTGGAGCCTTCACCACCACCAAGGATAACAACAACTTTTGGCGATTCACAGGATAGCATTGCAGGATGCACAAGGGATTCATGATAAATGTACTCATCAACAAGAGAGGACTGAACATCTCCATCGATAATGAGCATTTTTCCAAAGGTAGGACTCTCTACCACCTGGATGTGCTGGTAGGGAGTCCTCATCTCATAAATGATTTTCCTGACTCCATGGAGATGTTCTTCTGCACCTCCAAACCTGTCATGGAAGTAAAGATAGTTCTTTTCCATACACCTTGGTTTTTACTGAACGAACTTTGTGCAGGTATTTTCCCTCGTGTTCCTCTCCACGGGAGACCTCGGTTGTCTGGACGTACTGAGCATTGAGATGCTCTGCAACGTACTCGCAAGCAACCTTCGGGTCAATGTCTCCGCAGGTGTAAAAATCCAGAGCCGCATAGCCATACTCTGGCCATGTGTGGATTGAGAGGTGAGACTCGGAAATTACCACCACCCCACTAACTCCCTGAGGAGTAAAGTGGTGAAATGCAACGTTCAAAACTGTTGCATTAGCCTTTTTTGCCGCCTCAACAAGAAGCGACCTCAGGTAATCCAAATCATTCAGGAGCTCCGGGCTACAGCCAGAAGCATCCATAATAATGTGTTTACCTTCTGTGCGCATTTCAGCCACCCCCTTCCAAAGAATTAGTGACAGCCACCCTGCTTAACGAGGGGCTTCCTGCTTACGCAGGCATAACATCCGACCAGTCCAGCCGTAGGGTTTTTTAAGGAGTTGTCCTTCTCCTTTTAAGTTCCTGCGTTAGCCACTCTTTAAGCAAGAGTGCTTTTTGCAGGGAGGTGGTAAGGTATATAACCTTATCGGTGTATTTATATCAAAAATTATAAAAAATGCAATAGTTTTTATGCAATTTCTTTAAGATTTTTTTGAATCAAATTTTTGTCAAGTAAATTAGCATTCAAGCCATATTTATTTTTTAGAAATTTTTAAGATTTCCTGTAGTGCTAACAAACTTGCGTATTTCGTATGCTCGTAGTAAATGCCTCCCTGAAGGTATCCAATATAAGGAGGAACAATTGGCGCATCGCAAGATAACTCAATTGAAGAGCCCTGGACAAAAGTTCCTGCAGCCATTATTATCTTGTTGCCATAGCCTGGAAGTGGTGCAGATTCAATTTCTGCATCTGAATCAACAGGAGAGAAACTTTGAATTGTTTGAGCGAACTTAATTAGCATGTCAACTCTTCCAAATTTAATTGCTTGAACGATATCAGTCCTTTGTTCAAAATAGCGAGGCTTAACCTCAAAACCTGCATCTTCAAAGATTTTAGAGGCAAATATCGCTCCTTTAAGCGCATTTGAAACGACAAGTGGTGCAAAGAAAATCCCCTGAAGGATATTACGAGTAAGCCCAAGCATTGGTCCTATTTCCTTGCCCACTCCTGGTGCGGTAAGACGAGCCGCAATTCTTTGAATAAGGTCTTTGTTCCCAACTATATATCCACCTGTAAGAGCAATACCACCACCTGCATTTTTTATTAAAGACCCAACGACAATATCAGCACCAACATCTCCAGGCTCTCTTTCTTCAACAAACTCGCCGTAGCAATTATCTACCATAACAATTGCGTTTGGGTTTATTGTCTTTACTACTTTAATTGCCTTTTCAAGTTCGTCCATACTTATCGAATCTGTAAATGTGTATCCCTTAGAGCGCTGGAATACCACAACTCGTGCTTTTCTTATGAGGTCTTCATTAAAGCCATCCCTAAAATTGAATTCGCCGTAATGAACGCCAAATTCTTTAAGCGAACCCGGTACATCTCTTATACCGATTATGCCTTCGCCTGTTTCGTATGGTGTACCACTTGCATAGACGAGCAAATCGCCTGGTTTTAAAAGACCAAAAAGAGTTAACGATATTGCGTGTGTCCCTGAAATAATCTGGGGACGCACGATTGCATCAGCGCCTCCAAATATCTTTGCAAAAATCGATTCAACTTTTTCTCTTCCAATGTCGTTATAGCCGTAACCAGATGTATAATTCAAGTCGGAATCGTGGAGTTTTACGCTTTGAAATGCATCAAGGACTTTGAGGAAATTTTTCTCACGAATAAGGTCAACCGACTCAAAATATGGCTTCAATTCCAACTCTACTTTTCTTCCCAAATCTAATAATTCTTTTTCAATCATCATTTATAAATTCACCTACCAATCTTTTTACTTCGCTTACGGTTTCGTTTAAATTTGTAGAATCAAACCACAAAACGCCTTTCTCTTTCTTAAACCAGGTTATCTGCCTTTTTGCAAGATGCCTTGTGTTTTTCTTTATGAGTTCCACTGCCTCTTCAAGGCTCATTTTGTCCGAAAACACATCGAGAATTTCCTTGTATCCAATTGCCTGTCTTGCAGTTTTCGACCAGTGAGGATACGTTTCCAAAAGATGCCTTACTTCATCTACAAGACCGAGTTTTATCATCTCCAAAACACGCAAATCAATGTCTCTGTAGAGTATTTTTCTATCCTTAATAAGCCCTATCTTCAGAAACTTGAACTTGCTTTCAGGATTTTTTACCTCGGACATCTTCTTCCCGGTTTTAGTATAAAACTCAATTATCCTTATCAAACGCTTTTTGTCAAATACCCTGGATGCAGACTCAAAATCGATACTCTCTGCCAACTTCTTTAGTTCAGGAAGAGGTAATTCAGAAAGTCTTTTACGGAGTTCTGGGTCTTGCGATGGCGACACTTCTACAGGGAAGTTTTCGGTTATTGCCCTTATGTAAAGCCCCGAGCCACCTACAATAAGAGGAATTTTTCCCCTCTCATATATTTCTTTGCTTAGTTTCAAGAAATCTCTTTTGTACTGTCCAACACTATATTCCTCGGTTACATCGATTATATCTATAAAGTGATGGGGGATTATATCACGTACCTCTTTTGGGACTTTTGCAGTTCCAATATCCATACCTCTATAAAATTGCATCGAATCTGCAGATACAATTTCTAAAGGAAATTCTTTTACAAGTTCCAGTGCAACCTTGCTTTTATTTGTTGCAGTTGGTCCCAGAATAACCACAACCTTATCTTCCATTTCTCTCTATTTTACAAGATTTTTTGAAATACGGTAGAGGGTTTTCGAAAATTGCATTTAATGTATATAATTGTTAAGTGTAACAAATTTGATTTGAGGAGATGAGAAAATGATGAACAACATAACTCAATATATAACTGAATTGCTGTATGTGATTCCTGCTGTTTTGATTGTTTTAACCGTGCACGAATTTGGACACGCATATGTTGCTTACAAAATGGGCGATGTCACCGCAAAAGAAGAAGGAAGGCTCTCGCTTAATCCTCTAAGGCATATCGATCCAATTGGTCTTCTTGCGCTTATCATTTTCAGGTTTGGATGGGGAAAGCCCGTACCTGTAGACTTTACGGCTTTGAGAAATCTTAGAAAAGGCATGGTTTTTGTTTCGCTTGCAGGACCTCTTGCAAACTTCATACTTGCTTTTGCCCTTGCGCCACTTTTTAACTGGATGAGCAGGAACCCAATCGCCCTTACTGGCTTTGGGTATTTTGTTCAACTCGTTCAGTATATAATCGTTCTAAGTGTTTATCTTGGCATATTTAACCTTATTCCAATACCTCCGCTTGATGGTTCAAAGATAGTATTTGCATTCACAAAAAACCCTCTTAGGTTCCTTTACGATGATTCCCTCAACTATTACGGAATAATATTCCTTGTGATTATCTTATCCGTTCCATTCTTTAGATTCAATTACTTTTTCTCGAGAATTGTTTCTCCAATACTAAACTTGCTTAGCAAATTATAAAGGAGGCAATTATGGATGTCGTAGTAACAGGAATGCGTTCAACAGGAGAACTTCACATAGGGCACCTTGTAGGTGTTATTGACAACCTCAAGAAACTCCAGGAAACTTACAGAAGTTATTTCTTTATCGCAGATTTGCATGTCCTTACAACAAACTACGAACACACAGAGGATTTTAAAAAGAACAGGATTGCGGTAATGCTCGACTGGCTTTCTGCAGGAGTTGACCCAAATAAAGCAACGCTATTTATTCAATCAAAAGTCCCGGCACATACATATCTGCATTTACTTCTTTCGATGATTGTCCCTATTTCCTGGCTTGAAAGAAACCCAACAGTAAAAGAAATGATAAGAGACCTCGACTTAAAAGAAAACGCATCCTACGGGCTACTCGGGTATCCTGTATTAATGGCATCAGACATCATCCTTTACAAAGCAAAATATGTGCCTGTTGGAAAGGACCAATTGCCTCACCTTGAAATGACCCGCGAAATGGTAAGAAGGTTTAACTACCTTTATGGAGAACTTTTTGTGGAACCTCAAGCGCTCCTAACAGAGTTTCCTTATGTGCCAGGTATTGATGGTAAAAAAATGTCAAAAAGCCTTGAAAACGACATTAAGATTGCAGACACAGAGGAAAACACAACAAAGAAAATAATGAACGCAGTTACAGACCCCGAGAAAATAAGGCTTCACGACAAAGGACACCCGGAAGTGTGCAATGTGTTTACCTATCACAAGATTTTTAACAAAGAGGAAGTTAACGACATTGAAAGAGATTGCAGGGCAGGTAATATTGGATGTGTTGCATGTAAAAGGAACCTTGCAAATAAATTAAACGCTTATCTTAGACCGATAAGAGAAAAAAGAGAGGAATTGAAGAAAGAGATAGACAGAGTCGAGGACATATTTGTCGAGGGAAGTAAAAAAGCATCAGAAGTTGCAAACGCAACGCTTGACGAAGCACTCACAAAGATGAACCTGAAATGAGCCTTGAGGACATCGTCTACGAAGCAAAAAGAAGCAAGAATTACCTTTTAAGTGTCTCTATTCTTGAACTTGTAGAAAATGAACTTGAGAAAATTGATGCATTTGAAATGAGCGAAAAAGTGCTTTTGCTTGCAACGCTTGTTGAACTTAAGTCGGAACTTCTTCTGTATCTATTGGGACTGAAAGAACAGAGGAAGAAATCTCTTCAAGAAGAGAACATTGAAGACATTATAGAAGTAATCGAAAAATCTGTTGAAAGGAGCGTTGTAAAGAGAGCATTTGTTGAAAAGGTGTCTTCAAACGAAATTCCAATCTCACGGCTTGAAAAAATCGTAAAAGAAGTCCTTGAAAGAGAAAAGTATTACGAGAACAAGACGATTGAGACACCTCAAGTTTCTGTTGCTGAGATAATCGAAAAACTCAAAGAAATGCTTACCCAACTTAAAGAGATTGACTTCAGACAACTCATCGAGCAGTGCACCTCCAAGATTGAGGTCATTGCAACTTTCCTTGCTGTTCTCATATTAGCAAAGAACAAGTTTATAAGAATTATTCAGGAATCGCACTTTTCACCAATTGTGCTGAGGATAAATGAAGAAGGAAGAATACCTTTACGCAATTGAATCAATTTTGTTCGTGTCGCCAAAGCCGGTGAGGATTGATAAAATTGCAAGTACACTCGGACTTGATAAAGGGAGTGTTAACGAACTCCTTTTGGAACTTGAAAACAGCTTAAAGGGAACGGGCATAAACATTGCATTTGAAAAGAATAAGGTCTCAATGGTGCCAAATCCTTCATACAGAAGGTATTTCGAGAAATTCATAAAGAGGAAAAAAGTAACACTATCGAAAAATCTCATCGAGGTAATAGGGCTTGTTTTAAAGAAAAAAAGGACAAAAGAGGAAATCGACAAGATTCGAGGAGTGAATAGCACAAGGGTAATAAACGAACTTCTTAAACTGGGATACATTGAAAAAGAATTTTTCGAAGGGAAAATATACTATAAAGTTACCGATAAGTTCATTGAGACACTTCCTGAAGATGTACGAGAAGACCTCGAAGCAAGACTCTTTAAGTTCTAAAACTTCAATTTCTTTAATTCAATCAAAATACTATTAAAGACAATGTCAAAGTGAGTCTGCAATTTTTCCCTTTAGATGTATAAAGTCTGCATCGGTTATTTGAACATTTACTAAATCACCAGTTTGAATTTGCTTTTCGGTTTCGAATATAACAAGTTTGTCCTGAGGAATCCTTCCAAAGGCAACGTTTCCTTTCACATTCTCAACAAGCACTTCGTAAGTGCCGCCGATATAAGCTTTATTCTTTTCGAAGCTTATTTCGTTTTGAACGCTTAAAAGATAATTGAGCCTCTCTTTCTTAATTTTTGGGTCGATTTGTCCTTCCATTGTTGAAGCAGGCGTATTAGGTCTCTTTGAGTAGGCTGCAATGAAACTTTTGTCAAACCGGACATACTTCACCAGGTTAACAGTCTCCATAAAATCCTCTTCGGTTTCAGTAGGAAAGCCAACAATAATGTCGGTCGTTATCGATGCCTCTTTAAAAATCTCCCAAATTGCCTCGATAATATCAAGGTAAAACTCTTTAGTGTACTCTCTTTTCATAAGTTCCAAAATCCTGTTCGAGCCAGACTGCACAGGCAAATGGAAATGGGGCATAAGGTTATCAATCTGTCGCATACGCTTTATTAGGTCTTTTGTGAAATATGCAGGATGAGGCGTAAGATACCGTAATCGCTTAAGACCCCTTACTTTTGAAACTGCTTCAAGCAACTCTATAAATCCATTTGGGTTGCCAAGGTCGTACGCATAGTGATTGATATTTTGCCCCAAAAGGACTATCTCTTTTGTGCCATTATCAACAAGCCTTTGCACCTCGTCTATGATATCGGATAACTTTCTTGATTTCTCACGCCCCTTTGTTGCAGGAACTATACAGTAAGTGCAAAAACTGTTACAGCCGAAGATTACAGGGACATATGCAAAAACACCACTACTACTGGTAAAACTACTTCCAACTGGCTTAAGTATTTTTGAAAGTTCTCTTCGGAGTTCCTCAACTCGATCATAAACAAGCTCGTATCCTTTCGAAAGCATGAACAGGCTATCTTTTGCAACCCTTTTAATCTCTTTTTCCCTTATTGATGCAACACATCCCGTTACAATAACATAAGGACGTCCATATTTTTCATAAAGGGAACGCGCATATCCAACAGAACTTATAAGTTTCTGCTCAGACTTTTCACGCACTGCACAACTGTTAAAAAGCACAAAATCCGCTTCTTCAATATTAGAGACCTCGCTAAGTCCAAATTCGTAAAAGACTTCCCTGAATCTATCACTTTCGTACTCGTTCATCTGGCAACCAAAATTAATTATGGCAAATGTTCTCATAAATTCTCCTGCACATTCTCCTAAAAACCTCTCTGGAGGCTTTATCGATAGTTAATGAATTTTCCTTTGCAAACACCTCAACCTCACTAAAATTAACTTTCTCTCTTTTCCACCTTCTTACAACTTCTATACACATTGGAAGTAAATCCGTATTGAAATTTGCAACAATATTTAAAATCACAAACTCGGGTCTACCTCTTTTTTCATAAAAGGCATCGAATAAACTTTCAAAATTGCTTTCGATTTTTTTGTCAATAAAACTTACAAACTCCATCTCCTTTATAGTAAGTCCATATAAAAATTCGTTATGGGTTTTCGATAGAAAATATGCCTTTAACATATCAAGGTAAGTCGAGTCTTTATTTATATTTTTGTGGAGTTCAGGGATTTTTTCACCTATTAAAATTCTCCTTATAAAAGAAAAGTCAACGCCATCAAATACAAGAGAAACAGCATACTTTATGTCATCAACACTATTTTTTAAGAACTTAAGCAGTTCAACACGTGCCCTTTCTCTTTTTGAGGTAAGATAAAGATCTTTTGAAGTATGGAGTAACAATCTTGTTTCCTCTTCAATAGAAAAATGGTACTGTGCTAAAAACCTGAAAGCACGCATATATCTCACTGGATCGTTTCTTACGGAGTTTACAGAGCAAACACGCAGAGTTCTATTTCTTAGGTCGTCAAAAGCAAGAGGATGAGAATATGTCTTTAAATCTCCAACATTTACATATATTGCATTAACCGTAAAATCCCTTTTTAAGGCATCTTCTTCGAGGTTATTATAAGTCGTAAAATCAAAAGTAAAGTTATTAAGGAAGACCCTGTAAAGTGGAAATGTCATCCTATTAAGAAGGATATATTTTAGGTTCTTTTCTTTTAGTTTGTAAGGAAGGCTTTCAAAATCCTTACTTGTAACAATAAAATCATAATCAAAAAATGGTTTATCGAGTAAGTAATCCCGGACTGCACCACCTACAAGATAAGTAGAAGAAGCTTCAATAAGCCAGAGGATTTCCCCTGGGATCGCTTTTATGATGTTTGCTAAATCTTTCTCCACTTTCCCCTTAAAATTTGTGTTGCTTTACCTTTGTCGTCAATATCGATTACAACGAAATGAAGTGTTGCGTTTCCTTTTGCAGGTTCAAAATTCCAGGGCATTCCGGTAAGAAAACGCTTAAGGGCAACTTCCTTATCAAGGCCGATAACAGAATCCTCAACCCCACACATCCCAACATCAGTTATATAGGCAGTGCCATTTGGAAGTATCCTCTCGTCGCCGGTTTGAACATGCGTGTGTGTGCCAACTACTGCAGACACCTTCCCGTCGAAATAAAATCCGAGCGCTTCTTTTTCTGCTGTTGCCTCTGCATGAAAATCAACAATTATGTAAGGAGTTATTGAGTGAATCTCCTCTAAAACAACCTCACCAACTTTAAAAGGAGATTCAATTGGCTGCATTTCAACACGCCCTTGAAGGTTTATAACACCTAACTTAAAATCTTTCTTTTCAACTATAACATAGCCTTTGCCCAGCGCACCTTCAGGGTAGTTTAACGGCCTTAAAAGGTATGGAAGAAGTGAAAATTTCTCCCAGAGCACTTTCTTATCGAAAGTATGATTTCCACCAGTTATAACATCAATACCATAAGAATGAAGTTCAAGAGCAATCTCATAAGTAATTCCAGCACCGTGTGCTGCGTTTTCACCGTTTGCAATAACAAAATGTGGACGGTATTCCTCTATGAGTTTGGGAAGACCTTCTTTTACTGCAACCCTTCCGGGCTCTGCAAAAATATCACCAAGAAAAAGTACTCTCATATTCTCTCCTTAAAAAATATGGCTACCCAAAGAAGCGGGTAGCCTTCATCGTATGTAGCAAAAACTCTACTTCTCCTTTGTTCCTTCTTTGGGAGTTTCAGCCTTTGCCCCGGCTTTACCTTCGGCAGGTGCTGCTTTACCTTCGGCAGGTGCTCCCTCACCCTCAGCAGGAGCTGGTGCTGCAACTTCCTCAGTTGTTGGTGGAACAACAGAAACAACTACTGCGTCAGGATCTGAATAAACTTTAACCTTATCGCCAAGTTTTAGATCCTTAACATAGATAACATCCTTAATATCAAGATTTGAAACATCGACTTCGACCTTGTCTGGCAAGTCGGTAAGAAGTCCTTCAACCTCTATCTCGTGAAGGGATGGCTCAAGAATACCGCCCTTCTTAACACCAACTGCTTCGCCAACGAAAACAAGAGGAATGCTTGTGTAAACTGGCTTATCAAGGTCAACTGCCTGAAAATCAACATGAATTATGTTTCTTTTAATTGGGTCGATCTGAATCTCTTTAATAATTGTAGGATAAACTTTACCATCAACATTCAAATCGAAGATAGCTGAACGCCCTACCTCACGCTCAAGTTTTACAAATTCTTTGTAATCAACTGCAACAAAAAAATTCTCAACTATTTTACCGTAAACTACTGCAGGAATTTTTCCTTCCTGTCTCAACTTATTCGTATTGCCCTTAGTAGTTACTTCCCTTCTTTCAGCATTTATAGAAACTCTTTTCATCTTCTATCCTCCTAAGTTAAACAATTTAGCCTTATATTATATCAAAATTTACTTTTTTTCAAAAAGTTCAGAAACAGATTCGTGCATAACAATTCTTCTTATTGCTTCACCAATAAGTGGAGCAACACTTAAAACCTTCACCTTTTCCGGAAGGTCAGGTCTACTTTGGACAGGAAGTGTATCGGTAACGACAATTTCTTTAATGGGGGATTCTGCAAGGGCTTTTAAGGAGTCTCCTGCAAAAATTCCGTGGGTTGCAGTTGCATAGACTTCTTTTGCTCCTCTTTTTAAGACCTCTTTTGCTGCGCTTATAAGTGTATTCCCGGTGTGTATCGCATCGTCAACCAGGATTACGCTTTTTCCTTCAACTTCACCTATAAGCCTTGATGTATCAACTTCCTCGGGACTTAGCCTCTTTTTTACGAATATTGCCTGAGTTGCATTTGGTATTTCCTGTGCAAATGTAGTTGCTCTCTGCACTGCGCCAACATCAGGTGCAACAACAACAGGGTTTTCGAGATTCTTTTCCCTGAAATACTTTCCAAGGATCAAAACCGCTGTAAGGTTATCTGCGGGAATATCAAAGAATCCCTGAATCTGTGCAGCATGCAATTCAACAGAAACAACCCTCGTTGCACCAGCAACGGTTATTAGGTTTGCAACAAGTTTTGCAGAGATAGGCTCTCTTGACTTTGTCTTTCTATCCTGTCTTGCATAGCCAAAAAAAGGAATTACTGCAGAGATACTCCTCGCCGAAGCACGCCTTATAGCATCAATCATTATGAGAAGTTCAAGCAGATTTTCTGCTGGTGTCTGTGTCGATTGAATTACAAAAACATCCTTTCCTCTTACAGATTCAAGGCACCTTACCTGGATTTCCCCGTCTGGGAACCTCGAGACAATTGCAGGGCTTAATTTCATATTAAGATAACTTGCAATCGCCTCAGCAAGTGGCACATTAGAGTTGCCTGTAAAAATTTTTACTTCGTCCATTGAAAGAATTTCTTTAACCATTTTGCCCCTTCCTCCTCTTCACCCATCCTATTTTATTAACCTGTTGAGCCCTTGCAATAGCAAGAGAATCCTCAGGAACTTCCTGTGTTATGACCGAACCTGCAGCAGTGTAGGCACCTTTACGAATGACAAGTGGCGCAACCAAAGTCGAATGTGAACCTATAAAAACATCGTCTTCTATAAGGGTTGGGTTTTTCTTGTTTCCCTCAAGCCCTGAGAAGTTGCAGGTAATAGTCCCTGCACCAATATTAACATTTTTACCAACGGTTGCATCACCAATATAAGAAAGGTGCGGTACTTTTGCACCTTCATCAAATTTCGACTTCTTTACCTCAACAAAAGTGCCTATCTTTACATTTCTTACGAGGATGTTTTCGGGGCGGACATAAGCAAAAGGACCAATTGAGCAGTTTTCACCAACATAGGAATTCATAACAACTGACTGCTTTACGATACTTCCTTTTGATATGTGAGAATCAATAATCTGTGCAAACGGACCTATCACACAATCAGATTCGATTTTTGTTTTACCCTCCAAAACACATCCAGGTAGAATCTCTGTGTCGTTTTCAATTTCAACAAAGTAATCGATTTTTTGAGTTTCGGGATTATGAATCGTAACACCATTAAGCATGTGCTTTTTTAAAATCTTCTCTTGAATTATCTTTTCTGCAATAGAAAGTTCAAACCTGTTATTAACACCATAGATTGGAAGTTTTTTTGGAAGTTTGTAAACTGTTACCTTGTAGCCTTTATCCTTTGCTATTGTTAAAGTATCTGTCAAATAGTATTCGCCTTGTGCGTTATTGTTCGAAAGTTCCTCAAGGATTTTGCTTAAAAGCGAGAATTTGAATAGATAAACTCCGGTGTTAATTTCTTTTATAGCCTTTTCTTCTTCGGTTGCATCGGCTTCTTCAACAATCTTTACAAACTCATCTCCACTTCTCAAGACACGCCCCAGATTTGTAGGGTCATCTGCTTCTGCTGAGATAAACGAAATATCAGAATTGGTTTCTTTAAAGAAGTTGTAAAACTTCAGGATATCCTCTTTTTCAAAAAGCGGGTTATCGCCCGTTGTTACGAGGACAAGATCTGTATCAATTCCTGTAAGTGCAACCTTTAAAGCATCACCTGTTCCAAGAGGTGTCTTTTGAACTCTTACCTCGAAGCCATCAAAAAGTTCCTTCGGCATCGATTCATTTATTACTACCACAACACTATCTACAATGTCCTTTACGGAGTCGATTGCGTAAAAAATCATTTCTCTTCCACATATCTTGTGGAGAACTTTTGGCACCTTTGAGTGCATCCTTTTTCCAATACCTGCGCCTAAAACGACACCTGTCATCATCTAATAACCCCCAACTTTCTTCCGATTTCTACAAACTTACTTATACCAAAATCGAGGTCTTCCTTTGTATGTGCTGCTGATACCATAACTCTAATTCGTGCTGTTCCCCTGGGGACTGTTGGAAAAACAATGCCCTGGGCAAAAACACCCTCTTCAAAAAGCATTTTGCTAAATTCCATTGCAGTTTTTTCTTCACCAATTATAACAGGTGTAATGGGTGTTTGAGAATGTCCTATGTTAAATCCGTATGACTTAAATTGCTCCTTAATGTAATTGCCATTTTCCCACAACTTCTTGACGAGTGAATCATCCCTTGAAAGAATCTCGACAACCTTTATAAGAGCAGATGTATCTGCAGGTGATAAAGGAGTGGAGAAAAGGAATGGTCTTGCTCTCTGTTTCATATATTCTATTAGAGTTTTGCTTCCTGCAACATACCCTCCAATGACGCCAAACGCCTTTGAAAGAGTACCAACATCGATATCAACCTTTCCTTCAAGGTGGAAATAGTCCACGATACCCCTTCCGTGGTCACCAAGAACACCCTCGCCATGCGCATCATCAACCATAGTTATAGCGCCATATTTTTCTGCAATCTCAACAATTTGAGGAAGAGGTGCTATATCGCCGTCCATACTGAAGACGCCATCAGTTACAATAAGTTTTCTTACATTGTAGTCTTTGTAGTCTTCAAGTTTTGCTTTCAAATCGTCCATATCGAGGTGCTTGTATCGGACAATCGTCGCCTTGCTCAACCTGCAGCCGTCTATAATTGAAGCGTGGTTTAACTCGTCTGAAAAAATGAGGTCACCTTCTTGAACAATAAGAGGAATTGTTGCAATATTTGCAAGGATACCAGATTGAAGAAGAATCACAGCCTCTGCATGCTTAAACTCAGCAAGTTTTTTCTCCAGTTCCTCATGGAGAATTAAAGTACCTGCAATAGTCCTTACCGCTCCTGCGCCAACGCCAAAGTTTTTTACGCCCTCAATTGCAGCGCTTTTTACCTCCTCATTTGTGATAAGCCCAAGATAGTTATTTGCACAGAGGTTAAGCATTTTCCTTCCATTAATTGTTACCCACGGACCCTGTGCGCTCTCAAGCACACGAATAGTATTGTAAGTACCCTTTTCTTTTAACTCATCAAGTTCTTTTCTTAAAAATTCGAATTTATCCATCTTCTCACCTCCATCCATTATGGGTGTAATAATATTTTTCCTGATTGATGCGTTTTCATAAGCTGGATTCCTTTTTCTACTTCTTCAAGTTTAAACTCATGCGTTATTACAGGCGATACATCAAGCCTTCTACTTGCAAGAAGGTCTGAAACAATTTGCCAGGTTTCAAATATTCTTCTTCCTGTAATACCATATATACGCAACTTTTTGAATATCACATCGTCTGTAAGGTTTATTTCAACTCCGTTGTCAAAAAGCCCTAAAAGTGAAACTCTGCCTAAAAATTTTGTTAAAGCAAGTGCATCGTGAAGGGCAGATTTTGCACCAGACATCTCGAGTGCAACATCAACCCCAAGCCCGTGTGTTTCGCTAAGGACAACTTCTCTTAAATTTTGCTCCTTTGGATTTATAACAACATCAGCACCCATCTTTTTTGCAAGTTCAAGGTGATAGTTCGAAAGGTCTGAAGCAATAATTTTCGTTGCCCCAAACACCCTTGCAACTCCAATTGCAAGAAGTCCTATGGGACCTGCACCGGTTACGAGGACTGTCTTTCCAGAAACATCTTCTGCAAGCACTGTGTCTACAGCATTTCCAAGAGGTTCTTGAATTGAAGCAAACTTAGGGGGAATCTCTTTTGGATTTACCCAGGCTACCCTTTCCGGGATACTTACATATTCTGCAAACGCTCCATTAGTGTCAACACCAAGGATTTTAAGGTTTCTGCAAACTTCTCTATGGTTCATAAGGCACATATCACAGTGATTGCAGTAGATATGGGTTTCTGCGGAGACAAAATCTCCAATGTTAACTCGCTTTACTTCTTTCCCTTTGTCCACAACAACTCCTGCAAACTCGTGCCCAACAATAAGGGGTGGGTTAATCCTGTTCTGTGCCCACTCATTCCAATCGTAAATATGAACATCTGTTCCACAAATTGATGCAACCTCAACCTTAACAAGAATTTCATCGTCCCCAATCGAAGGCATTGGGACATCCTCAATCACAAAACCAACAGCTCTTTCCTTCTTTAATACTGCTTTCATCTAAGCCTCCTTCCTTTCATGCCACAATAAAAACTTTTCAAAATAAAGCCCCATCTTTCCAAATTATATTCTATTATTTTTTTGCTTTTTTAAAAGAGATTTTTTAAGTTTCGGAAAGGCTATAAATCTTTATAACACAATTCTAAAGTTTATTTCTTTGAATTGCTCTTTCAAATCGAGAATACGATTTTTAAGCGTTTGAACATACTCAGGGTCATCTACCTTTGAAAAGGCATCTACCAAACCAAGTTCATTTGCTAACTCTTTTAATCCTTTTACGAAAGGAAAATAGTTAAGTTTATCGAAAATAATTTCTTTTACGCCTGTTTCTTGGATGGCTTTAATAATACTAATAAGTTGCTCTGAAGAATCGGATATTTAAACTCCTTCCTTCTCTAAAAAGTTAAAAATCTTCTGAAGGTACTCGTTTATGAAGTCTTCGTTTTTCCTGTCATAAAAGAAAGTTAAGCTCTCTTTATCTCCCAGTGTGATTGCAGCCATATGTGTATCCTCAAAAATTGCCTGGACAAACCATATCCACTCGCCCTTCATTTTTATCCTTCGAACAACTTCTCTTGCCTTAACCTCTTTCAAGTCTTCCATTTAACTTCCTCCGTAATACTTTCTCAAATTTGCCTCGTGCTCAGAAAGAGTTTTTGCAAAAATCGCTTTGCCGTCAGGTGTTGTCATAAAATAATAATAATCGGTTTTTGGTGCATCTGGAATAGCCATTATGGACTTAAGTCCCGGATTGCAAATAGGCGTTGGTGGAAGTCCTGCATACTTGTAGGTGTTGTAAGGAGAGTCAATTTGATAGTCCTCTTTTGAAAGCCACTCTTTATGAGTGCCTAATGCATAAAGGATAGTCGAATCAGCTTGTAAGGGCATTCCAATTGCAAGCCTGTTTAAGAAAACTGATGCAACAAGCGGCCTATCCTCGTCAAACTTTGCCTCTTTTTCGACAATTGAAGCAAGAATTATTGCTTCCTTTTTTGTGAGTCCTTTCGTCTTTACAAGTTCATCATAATCTTTTGGCACAACTTCATTAAATCTATCGGTAAACTTCTTCACAATGGCATCAAACGGCATATCCTCGTAAAAATTATACGTGTCCGGGAAAAGGTAACCCTCAAATAGCTTTATGTAATTATAAAAAGCGTCTTTGTCTTTGACTATTTTGCTTGAATAAAGGCGATCTGCAATATCCATTGTCGTAAAGCCCTCAGGGATTGTAACCTTAATTTCGAGAGGACGCCCACCCTTGGAGAGCGCATCCAAAAGTTCTTTCATATTTTTAACGGGGGCAAGATCATAAACACCACTTTTCAATTTTGAATCGTAATTGAGAATCTTAGACCAAAAGATAAAAGAATAGGGTTCAAAAATAATTCCATTATCTTTAAGGATTTTTGAAATTTGAGAGGTTGTAAGCCCCTTATCAAGGTTTATGGTTGTATTACTTTTAAAAATAAAAAAGGGCTCGAAGTACGAGAAAGAAAGAATTAAAATGACTAATAATATAACCGAGCCTATTATCCACCAGTTTCTTCTTCTCGTTTTTGCCTCCTCAAGTACTCAAGGTAACTTTCAAGTATGAAAAGGGCTTCAAATTTGTCCTTCACCTTGCGTTCCTTTTTAGAGCGAATTCCCTGGAAACGAAGCATTTTGTGGGCAATAACGCTTGTGTAACGCTCATCCCAGGTTACAAAATTGATAGTTGGCATTGCTTCCTTTAGTTTCTCTAAAAAATCAAGAACAATGTTTGCCTGAGGACCAATTGTGCCGTTAAGATTCCTGGGGAGACCAACTACAACAACATCCACACCTTTCTCTTCAATGATATTTTTAAGTGTTTCAATCTCGTTTCCATCTCTTTTCACAACGGCAACAGGCATTGCAAAAATCCGCTCCTTATCAGAGACTGCAACACCTATATTAACATTCCCTATGTCAAGTGCTAAGATTGGTTTTAATTCCTCCAAAGTTAACCGCCTAAAACTTTCTTTATCTTCTCTACCTCTATAATACCATCAAAACTTCCCTGGGCAATGCGCTCATTCCCACCGCCTTTTAATGGAATTACCTCTTTAATTTTTTCGAGCACCTCAAGGCTTGAGACCTTATCGTCAAGACTTCCAACAAGAATAAATGAAGTCCCGTTAAATTTTGACACAAAGACGACATTGCCTGTCTTCAGGAATTTCTTTGCAAGGTCATATGCCTTCCTCAAATCGTTAAGTGTGCCTTCATTAAAATCGTGAATATAGATAGGATTGCCTTTAAATGTAAGCGTTTCTGTGAGATTTCTAATTGTGCCTTCAAGAAGTTTTGCCTTCAATGTTGACAACTCTTTTTCAAGTTCTTTAACTCTTGTAAGTGTTTCCTCTGCTTTATCGACAAGTTTTGTTTCTTGCGTCTTTAGTGTATCCTCAAGCAACTTAATAAGTTTTCTTTTATCCGTCAAGAATTCGTATGCTTTGAGCCCTGTAAGTCCTTCAATTCTCTTAATGCCCGATGCAACCGTCTTTGGCTCCTTCAGGACAACAATACCAATTTCGCTTGTGTTAGAAACATGTGTTCCGCCGCAGAGTTCCTTACTTACACCGACAACCTCAACAACCCTTACAATATTGCCATACTTTTCTTCAAAGAAAGCAAGCGCACCAAACTCTTTTGCCTTATCAAAAGGCATTATATGGACATTAACTTTATGATTTCGCAAAATAATCTCGTTTATTTCTCGTTCAATTGCAAAAAGCTCCTCCTTGTCAAAAGTTCCCTGGAAATTAAAGTCGAATCTAAATTCATCATCCTTTACCTCAGAGCCCTGCTGCATTATGTTCTCGCCGAAGTGCTTCCTCAAGACAGCCTGAAGTATGTGAGTTGAAGTATGCGCTCTCTTTATTGCTTGCCTTCTTAACGCATCAACTGAAAGTGTTGCTACATCATTAATTTTTGCCGTCCCTTTGAGCCTGCCAATATGGATTATAAGACCCTCTACCGGTGTCTGAGTGTCAAACACATCAAACTCAAAGTTCTCACCTTTTATAACTCCAGTATCTCCAACCTGTCCACCTTTCTCTGCGTAAAACGGGGTTTTATCAAATACAAGGATTGCATCTGTATCGGTTGCAGTATCAACAATGTTTCCGTTTACGATAATTGCTTTTAATGTTGCTTCCGTTTCGAGGGTATCGTAGCCAACAAATTCAACATCGTGAACTTTGCTTTTAACAGAACCAAAGGATACCCTTTCAAGGAATTCTTCGCTTCCTTTAAATGAAGCCCTTGCTTTTTTCCTCTGCTCCTCAAGAAGTTCTTCAAATTCCTCTTTGTTATATGTAAAGCCTTCTTCCTTTAGTGCAAGTTCGGTAATTTCTTGAGGAACACCAAGTGTATCGTAGAGATAGAAGACAACGTTTCCAGGGATTTCTTTTGTCCCTTTCTTCTTGTAGTCCTCGATAATATTTTCAAGATAATAAAGCCCTTCTTTAAGCGTGTTGTTGAACTTGGTTTCCTCATCCTTCAAGACCGACTGGATATTTGAAAGACCTTCTCTTACCTCAGGGTATATATCACCCATAAGGTTTGAAACTGTTTCTGAAAGTTTATAGAGGAATGGCTCTGTCAGGTTAATAGACCTTCCGAAGAGCATTGCCCTTCTTATGAGCCTTCTTAACACATACCCACGCTTTTCGTTACTTGGAATGACATGGTCTGCAATGAGGAACGTCACCGCTCTTGAATGGTCTGCGATTGCTCTCATTGCCTTTATCGTTTTATCGGAAGTCCGGTATTGAACACCTGACAACTTTTCTATGTGCTCAATTATCGGCATAAACAAATCTGTTTCAAAATCAGAATCAACACCTTCGATAATGCTTGTAATTCTCTCAAGCCCCATTCCTGTGTCGATATTCTTTCTTGGAAGCGGTTTTAAAGTGCCATCTAACTGCCTGTCATACTGTGTGAAAACAAGATTCCAGAACTCAAGGAATCTTCTTTCAGACGAACCTGGAAGTTCATGCTCCTCTTTCTCATTTATAGCACCTCTGTCGTAATAAATCTCAGTGCAGGGACCACAAGGACCAACTGGACCCATCATCCAGAAATTGTCTTCTTCCCCAAGAGGAATAATTCGCTCTTCAGGAATGCCATGTTTTTTCCAAATCTCTTTTGTTTCAAGGTCATCTTTGTATATAGTAACCCAGAGCCTATCCTTTGGAAGTTTCAAAAAGTCAAGAATGAATTCCATTGCAAAGGCAATCGCCTCTTCTTTAAAATAATCCCCAATGGAGAAGTTACCGAGCATTTCAAAGAAAGTATGGTGCCTTGGAGTGTTTCCAACATTTTCTATATCGTTTGTCCTTACACACTTTTGGACGGTAGTAATGCGCCTTGACGGAGGAATTTCTTCTCCAAGGAAATAGGACTTGAGAGGCACCATTCCAGCCGCCGTAAAAAGAAGCGTTGGATCTTTGGGCACCAAAGGAAAACTATTGAGCCTCAAATGCCCCTTGCTTTCAAAATATTTCAAAAAACCTTCTCTTATGTCTCTACTATCCATAATCCACCTCTCAAAGTTATTTTTTAATTTTAACACAAACAGCGTTTTTATCAAATAAATTTATCGACTTGACAAAAAATTTCATTTAAAATTTATCCACATTCGTAATTGACTATTTTTAAAAATTCTTTACAATATTATATTGTTAAAAAAACTAAAATTATGGAAAGGAGAAATCTATGGGAAAGGAAGTAAGGATTTTTGCTTTTGGAGGAAACGAGGTTTCCCCTGTTGGACTAACTGACGAAAAAGGAAAGCCTATTATCCCTGATATTGCAATGCAGTGGGCAAGAACACATGAAACATCAAAGCACATTGCAAAAATTGTTGAAGCGTTCCCAAATGACACATATGTAATCACTCATGGAAATGGACCACAAGTAGGAAATGTGTTTTTGAGAAGTGAGTATTCTCGACCAATTCTCCCGCCAATCCCCTTAGATGTTGCTGGCGCTGATACACAAGGTGCAATGGGTTATATGATTGCTCAAATTTTAGGAAACGAGTTGAGAGCAAGGGGAATCAACAAAACGATCGTGGGCATCGTTACACAGGTTGTCGTTGACAAAAACGACCCCGGTTTCCAGAATCCAACAAAGTACATAGGACCATCCTACACAAAAGAAGAAGCAGAAGAAAGAATGAAGAAAGACGGATGGGTAATGAAACTGTACAAGAAAGACGAGAAAGGAAACGAAATCTGGCGTAAAGTTGTCCCATCACCAGAACCTCTCGATATAGTAGAATTTGAGGCAGTTGTAAATGCAATCGAAGCAGGCTTTATTCCTATAACTGTTGGCGGTGGTGGTATTCCTGTTGTAGAAGTTGAACCCGACGAGGAAGGGAATTACAAGGCAAATTATGGTATCGTATTTAAAGACGGAAAGAATGCAAAAATCTACCGTGGAGTTGAAGCAGTTATCGACAAAGACCTTGCGTCTGCTTTACTTGGAACTATGCTTATTAAGTGGGCAAAGGAGCATGGTGAAGACCTTGATGTAACGCTTACCATCTTCACAGGAGAAGATGGAGCAAAACTCAACTATCAGAAGCCAAATCAGGTTGACTTAAGGTACCTTACCCTTGAAGAAGCAAAGAAACTATACGCAGAAGGACACTTCCCTCCAGGAAGTATGGGCCCAAAGATCCTCGCATGCATTAAGTTCCTTGAAGGTGGCGGAAAGAAAGCATATATTTCGCTTACATCAAAATATCTCGAAACGCTCGAAGGAAAAGCAGGAACAACGATAGTAAGAGAATAGGAGGCATATATGAAAGAAAAAATTGAAGAACTCGTAAAAAAGTACGAGCCTGAGATCATTGCCTTTGCGCAGGACATCGTAAGGACAAAGTCCTACTCAGGCGAAGAAGGCGAACTTGTAAGACTCCTTGAAAGAAAGATGAAGGAGTTAGGCTTTGATGAAGTAATTATTGATGAGACGGGAAACATTATTGGAAGAGTTGGTTCTGGTCCTGTAAAAGTTCTCTACGATGCACATATTGATACCGTTATGGCAGAGGACAAAGAAAACTGGTCAGTTGACCCATTTGGTGGTGTAATCAAAGATGGCAAACTCTACGGAAGAGGCTCGTCCGACGAGAAGGTTGCAATTGGCTGTATGATTTATGGCGCAAAGATCCTTAAAGAGGTTGGCATTCCTGAGAATATTAGCCTTTATGTTATGGGAACTGTCCAGGAAGAAGACTGCGATGGACTTACAATGTACTACACATTCAACGAAGTTGTTAAACCCGATTTTGTGGTATTAGGAGAGCCAACAAGCCTTGATGTGTATCGTGGACACAGGGGAAGAGTTGAAATGGAAGTTGTTGTAAAAGGAAAGTCCTCCCACGCTGCGCACCCAGACAAAGGAGACAATGCAATCTACAAAATGGCAAGGACAGTCCTCAATATCGAAGAGTTAACAAAGTCCTTTAAAGAAGACCCATTCCTTGGAAAAGGCACAGCTGTTGTATCACATATCGATTCAAAATCACCTTCAATTAACTCGGTCCCATACGAATCAAGGATTTTTATTGACAGGCGTCTTACCATTGGAGAAACAAAAGAATCTGCACTTAAGGAAATCGAATCAGTCCTTGCTGACCCAAAGAATTCAGAAGTAAGAGTACTTACCTATGAAGCTAAGTCATGGAGAGGTCGACTCATTTCACAAGAAAAGTACTTCCCTACATGGGTGCTTGAAGAATCGCATCCACTTGTTCAGGCTGGCTTTGAAACTGCAAAAGAAGTGAGACCAGGCGAAGAAGTAAAGATTTCCCGCTGGATATTCTCGACGAATGGTGTTACATCAATGGGAAGATTCCATATTCCGTCTATTGGTTTTGGTCCTGGCGATGAATGGTTAGGACACGCAGTTGACGAGTATGTAAGAGTCTCAGACCTACCAAAGGCAACAGCATTTTATGCATTACTTCCATTTAAATTAAAAGAAAAATTAGGATAGGAGGTTTTTATGAATTCAAAACTTAAAGGAAGAGACTTTCTAACTACAAATGACTGGACTCTTGAAGAGTTAGAACAAGTTCTCGACTTTGCATTCGAATTAAAACAGAAATTTGCACTTGGCGAGCCAACTCCATACCTTCTTTACAAGACCCTCTTTATGATCTTCAAAGACAAATCCACAAGGACAAGAAACTCAACTGAGGCAGCAATGACTCAGCTTGGAGGACACGCACATTACATTACGGAAGAATCCTCTCAGATTTCACATGGAGACACTGCAAAGGAAATTGGGATAATCCTTTCAAGGTACGGACATGGCATTGCAATTAGAGACGATATCTATCTTGGTGTTGGTCAAAAGTATATGGAAGAAGTTGCAAAATGGGCGTCTGTTCCCGTTATCAACCTTGAATCAGATTGGGACCATCCAATGCAAATCCTTGCAGATATTATGACAATAAAGGAAAAATTCCATAACGACCTCAGAGGAAAGAAATTTGTTATCTCCTGGGCATATGCAAAAAGCCATGCAAAACCTCTTGCAGTCCCTCAGGGACTTATTATGGCTATGCCAAGATTTGGTCTTGATGTAACGCTTGCAATGCCACCAGAATTTGAACTTCTCCCAGAGGCAATGGAGATTGCAAGAAGAAACGCAGAAGAAGCAGGCGTGAAATTTGAAGTCGTTCACGATATGGACGAGGCATTTAAAGACGCAGATATTGTATATCCAAAGTCCTGGGGTGCATATGTTTATGCGCAGAATAACTTTGAAGAGATGACAAAGATTGCAGAAAAGTACAAAGACTGGATTGCAGATGAAAGAAGAATGAGCCTCACGAAGAAGAACTCAATTTATATGCACTGCTTGCCTGCAGACAGAGGCTTTGAGGTAACCGATGCGGTAATTGATGGGCCTCACTCTGTTATTTACGATGAAGCAGAAAACAGACTTCACACAGTAAAGGCAGTGCTTGCGCTTACAATGTAATTAACTAATTTTAAGAACTACTTTCGGGGGTCCTTTTACAGGATCCCCAATTTTTATTTTCATTGGAACTTTTTTAAAAGTTTGCGTATCTAATTTATGGAGGTTAAAAAAGTAATGAGACTAAAGACTTTAATAGTTGTGGTAGTTGTAGTTTTGATTGTCTTTGCAAGTTACTTCGTCGGGAAATTTTCCCTTGGGCTAATTAGTGGAAGTAAATATCAAAACCCATCTTTAATGAGCGAAGCAAACAGAAAAAGCATCATTAGTGCAAGCGAAGAAAGTAGTCCTTCAATTATTGGACAAGATAAAGGAGCAATATATAATGTCTCTCCACAACCGGGAAATTCATCTTTTGGTCTTAAAATTATTAAAAATGCAAATCTAAACATGTATGTTGATAAAGGAAAATTCCTCGAGACATATAATCGCATATCTTCAATGGTTGAAACTTACGGAGGCTCTGTTATCAATTCCAATTACTCAAAGGAAAATGATACATTCTCTGGATTTATAGAAGTGATTGTTCCAAAGGAAAAGTTTGATTCGGTTATAAACAAGTTAGGAGAACTCGGAAGTGTTACAAACCTCGAAATTTCATCTTCCGATGTTACTCAGGAATATGTTGATTTAAATTTGAGACTTAAAGTCCTTGAAGCACAAAAAGAACTTCTCACATCCTGGTTAAAACAAGCAAAGACAATTGACGAACTCTTAAAAATTCGCTCTGAAATTGAACAGGTTGAAAGCGAAACCGAGCAAATCAAGGGGAGGCTCAATTA
>JAEMPV010000115.1 GCA_022759145.1 Caldisericum sp. | reverse complement strand
GGTTTGATTCTTCCGGACTTTTATACTTTTGAATTAGAGATTAGTGGCAAATTTGATGAGAATAGTTATACAACGGATTTAATTCTCAAGTTTATAGAAGGAGTTTAGATGGTGATCGAAAAGAACGGGAAATATAGTTGTATAGTATATTTAGAAAGTCGTGTGATATATTAAGTAATTATTATTGGATTAATGGATAAAAAGTTGTGGTTTTTGCGAGTAATAACTGAGTAATTAATTTTTTATTTAAGAGATTTGCAAGGTTGTGTTCTGAAACTGTTGTTTTTTTAAGCGCAAGATCTATAATTATATTAAAGGAAAACGAACTGTGGGATGGCAAATAGAAGAGCGAAAAAGGGAATAAAGAGTTTTAAGACAGCATTTTTGCATTGCTTGATTTTTGATTTTCTGCGTTTTATACTTAACTTTAGTTCTGAGAATTCTAGTATTAATATTTTACTTGGAATAAAATGGGAAAAACTTTTGATAACGAAAAGCACTACTTAGGGCATAGGACAAGACTAAGAGAGAGGTTTGTAAAAGGCGGACCCGAATCTCTACAGGAATACGAAATTGTTGAGCTTTTGTTAACTTATGTGATTCCTCAAGCAGATGTAAAGCCTATTGCAAAGGAACTAATAAGTAAATTTGGTTCAATAAAGGGTATATTTGATGCATCAGAGGAAGAATTACAGACTGTGCCATTTATTAAAGACAAGTTTGTTGTCTTGCTCAAACTCGTACGCGAATTGAATGCAATATATAGAAAGCAGAAGTTATTAGATGTTTCTGTTCCTGAATCTTTAGATAATATTGCAGACTATTGCATAGAGAAGTTTGGTGATAAACCTGAAGAAGAATTCCATGTAATTTATTTCGATAGTAAGTTAAATATTTTGCAAGATGCCCATTTCCCAGCAAAGGAATTTTTCATTCAAGGAACAATTGATAGAACTGTTGTTTATCCAAGAGCGATCATAGAGAGGGGAATAAAAGCTTACGGAATGGTTCTTGCTCACAACCATCCTAATGGAAAATTAGAACCCTCCAATCCGGATATAAATATAACAAAGGTTATTGACATAGCGGCAAAATCAGTCGGAATGTTACTTTATGATCATTTAATAGTCTCTTCTAATGGTTATCTGAGTTTTCGTAAAGAGGGTCTTATATGAATCATGAATTGCCAATAGAGAAGATAAAGGCGATAATTCCCACTTTAAACGAAGACCAGATTGAGGCCATACAATCTACAGACGGACCTGTTTTGATAATAGCTGGACCCGGTACAGGAAAGACACTTACTATTGTTGCAAGGACTATGTTTCTTCTTATATCAGGCAAGGCCAATCCAGAAGAAATTGTGCTTACTACCTTTACAGAAAAGGCAGCGTTTGAGTTACGAGACAGAATAAGCCAGCTATCAAGGGAATTAAATTATAAAGGTCAATTACATTCGCTTAAGATAGGAACAATCCACAGTCTTTGTAATGATTTTATTATGAAATATCTTCGTTATACTCAACTTAAAAAGGGCTATATTGTCCTCGATGATCTTACTCAATCATTATTTCTTCATGAAATTATAGATGAAATAGCACCAAAGACCAAAGACGGTAAATATCTTGGAAAGTGGGGAAGTAAGTGGAAAGCAGTTAAGGAAATTATTCCCTACTTTAATAAAATTACCGAAGAATTAGTCGATATAAACGCCCTAAAGAACTCTCAAAGTGTTTTTTTGAGTAACCTTGCGTCTTCTTATGAAAAATATGAGCAAATAATGTTTGAAGAAAACAAAATTGATTTTTCGCACTTGCAAAAAGTTTTCCTCGAACTCCTTCAAAACGATGAACTATTTTCAAGGATAAAGGGTTCGATTAAGTATATTATGGTAGATGAGTATCAAGATACCAATTACATTCAAGAAAAAATTCTCTTCTCACTTGCAAGACCCGAAAATAACATCTGTGTTGTTGGTGATGAGGACCAATCTTTATATAGGTTTAGAGGGGCAACTGTAAGGAATATATTAGAATTCCCTAAACATTTTAAAAACTGCAAGCAGATTAAATTAACGGTAAACTATAGATCTCATAAGGAAATAATTGATAGGTATAATCGTTTTATGAACTCAATTGAATGGGGAAAGTACCGTTTTCCCAAAGAAATTAAACCAGATCCTAATGTTGAATTTCCAAGTTATCCTGCAGTTTTTTCAATATGGGGAGAAAATGAAAGAGACGAAGCAGAAAGGGTTGCTAAGCTTATTAAATTCTTAAAGGATAACAAGATAATCTCTGATTACAGTGACATCGCTATCCTTCTAAAAAGTGTTCGAGTTGAACAGAGCGGACACTACATTGAGGCTTTGAAAAAATGCAATATTCCTTACTTTTCGCCGCGAACAAAAGAATTTTTTGAAAACGACGAAATTAAATTGATGATTGCATGCTACGCACTTATTTTTGGTTTTTACGCCGAAGAACTAAACGAATACCCCTATAAGGATTATATCGAGGATTCTATAAAAACTTTATATCGTTTTATGAATAGGCCCCTTCAGGAATTCCTGAGAAGAAAAGTCAAACAAATCGAAGAATTAAACGAAGGTTCTCTTGACCTTTCTATCCTTGACTATTTTTATCGACTCCTTGCTTATAGGCCTTTTTCTGAATTTTTAAAGAACGAAAACACCGCTCATAATCTTTCAATCTTTTCTAAGCTTATTTCTGTTTTTGAAGATTATTACGATATTCCTGTTGTAACTTCGAAGAATAAAAACCAAATTAGGAATTATCTATTTGGGAGTTACTTTCGTTTCCTTATTGATGGTGGAGTGGATGAGTATGAAGATCCCGATAATCCTATCCCCAAAGGTTATGTGCAAATTATGACTTTTCATCAATCCAAAGGGCTGGAGTTTCCGGTGGTGATAGTTGGATCGTTGCATAAGCAATTTTCCGTACAAAAGCAGGTAGATAAAGACCTTTTACCTTTTTCTGAACGTGGAATATTTGAAACAGAGTCACAAATGACGGAATTTGACAGAATGAGGCATTACTATGTTGCCTTCTCTCGAGCCCAGAAATTGCTTGTTCTTTCAAGTCCAGAGGAGCCTAAGCCTTGGTTTAAACCTATCTGGGAGGGTCTCGATCAGTATCCGTATATTGAGCATGAGACTCTGAAAGCGCAGACCTTTAAATCACGACCTCAATTTGTCCCAAAGAAAGCATACAGTATCTCTCACGTTAATGTTTATGAAACTTGTCCTCAGCAATATCTTTTTTATCATGAGTACGGTTTTGAGCCTTCTCGTTCTGCCCAGATCTTGTTTGGAAGCCTTGTGCATTACACGATCGAAGATATTCATAAGGCTGTTCTTGACGGTAAAAATCCAACTATAGATGAGATTGAAATTTGGTTTGAAAAGAATTATAAGGCCTTGCTACTTTCAGGATTGAGACCAATTGCGCAAACCCAGAAAGAATCCGCTTTAAAGCAGGTTATAAACTACTTCAACCAGAACAAAGAATTTTTAACCAGAATTTCTGATACTGAAATTGATGTTTCTGTTGAAAAAGATGATTACATTATAACGGGAAGAGTTGACCTTCTTTTAGGAAAGGATGGAAAGTTTGAAGTCCTTGATTTTAAAACGCAACCCAAGCCTGAGTCAAACGAAGATCCAATTCTTGATAAATACTTTAAACAATTGTGCCTTTATTCATACATCTTAAAGGAAAGGTATAATAAACCCGTTGACAAGATGTATATTTATTGGACTGCTGAAGAAAATAGAAAAAACGCACTTATGGAATTTAAATACACTGAGGATAACTTACTAGAAATTGAACAATATTTCGATGCTGTTGTTAGTAATATTAGAAATAAAAACTTTGAGGTTAAAGATTCCCCTGATACTGGAAAGGTTTGTAAAGAGTGTGACTTTAGATTCTTCTGTTCGCAAAATGGGATTATAAAATTTAAAGCAAAAGATATAGAGGAGGAGTGATTATGGCGAAAATCGAAATTAAGAGAACCGAACTTGTGTGGCTCGGTAAATACAACGAAGAGGGCAAATTAAACCCAGTTGAGAAGCCAGGGCCTTATCCGTTCCAGATTGTTGAAGTAATAAACGCTCCAAAAGTAGAAAAGGAGTCTAATGGACAGGGTTTGTTCGACTACTATAAAGGTGACGAGGGAGATACATTTGAAACAGGTTGGAAGAACAAACTTATTTGGGGCGATAATAAACTTGTTATGTCCTCTTTACTGGAAAAATTTGCTGGGAAAATCAATTTAATCTACATTGACCCTCCATTTGCAACAGGGTCAGACTTTAAGGTTAACGTGGAGATAGGCGAAGAAGGTGAAGAAATAACTAAAGAACACTCTATTCTTGAGGAAAAAGCGTATAGAGACACCTGGGGTAAAGGACTGGATTCGTACCTTCAAATGATGTATGAAAGGTTGGTTTTAATGAAAGAGCTCCTTGCCGAAGACGGCTCAATCTATGTACATCTTGACTGGCACGTTGGGCATTATGTAAAGGTGATGATGGATGAGATTTTTGGATATGAAAATTTTAGGAATGAGATTGTATGGTATTATAAGACAGGAGGTGTACCAGAGGGATCAGGCTTTAGCAAAAAACATGACATTATTTTGTTTTACTCAAAATCGTTCAACTACACTTTTAACCCAGTTAAAGAAAAATCTTATCTTTCTTATAAGTATGGATTTTCAAACATAGAAATCAAAAAAGACGAAATTGGCTT
>JAEMPV010000114.1 GCA_022759145.1 Caldisericum sp. | reverse complement strand
TTTCTTCTTTTATATCATAAACAAGGATGAGGTACATTTAACACCTCTAAAGTAGGAGACTCCTCACTTCGTTCGGAGTGACAAATAATTGGAAGGGGAGAAAGACCCCTTCCCAGCTAACCCTAAAACGGCAGAAATTCTTTTGGGTAGAGTTAGAGGAGGGAACTTTTCCGCTTCCAATAAAACGAGGATATCCCTCACTTCGTTCGGGATGATAGAGGGGGAGGAGATTCCTCGCAAGATCGGCTCGGGATGACAGGGTAAAGAGGAAAGTCTTGATTCGTTTCTGAGTAACAGAATACGAGGATAGCTTTTACTTCGTTTGGTTTGATAGAGCATTGAGAATAGATTATCAATTCGCTTAATGTGATAGGGTTTTTTAGTAAGAATTACACAACATTCAATGCATTTACCACTCAGATATAAATGGTTCATAAACATTTTCGCCTATAATATGCTTCTCAATTTTATACAGTTCAAGCCTTATTAAAGTCCTGTAGGAAACATTTCTTCCAAGTGTTTTGTGGGAGATGGTTGAATTTAACCTCTCATCAAAAGCTTTAACAAATTCTTTTGCTCCATTTTCTGAAAGATATATCCCATTGAGTCTTTTATCAAAGAAATCAACACCAATAACTCCTCTGTTTACAAGAGAAAATATAACTCTATCAACAATTATTGGTTTAAATATCTCAGAAACATCCAGGTTTAATGAGAAACTTCTAAAGTTGCTTTCATGAAGGTATCCTATGCGAGGATCAAGGTGGGTCTTGTATATTTGTGAAAGAATGGTTGTATACATCAATGAGTTTCCAAAACTTATCAGGGCATTTATGGAGTCTTTCGGAGGGCGTCGAGTTCTTTTATCCATAAAGAATTGTGAATCTTTGAGTATTTCATTAAAACTATCATAATAGATTTCTCGAGATTTTCCTTCAAGGGCAAGAAGTGTAGGAATATCAACAATACTATCGAGATTGTCTTTAAGATTTCGAAGGTTCGCCAAAATGTTTTCAAGATTTACACCTCTATTGTTATAATACCTGACAACCTTTTCCATATTAGAAATACTTCCGAAAACAAACTTCTTTGCAAGAGATACACGTAAATTAGTATCAAGATAATGTCTTGCCTGTGACACAGTAATATAGCCAGAGTTGTAATGTTCTCTCGGATAGAAGCTTCCAACATAATATTCGTAATAGTTATAAAAGTGGAGAATTATTTCTTTCTGGGATAAAAACTCGAGAACATCCTTATTTAGTGTTATCTCTCCAAAAATATGTATTTCTTTTGTGTTTTCAACGGGGATAAATTTCCTTTCACCATCGTTTTCAAAGTAGATTGTGTTGTCTTTTCGGGCAAGTCTTCCGCTTTTAAATATGTAAATTATTTCATTCATGAGAAACAAAACTCCTTGTAAGCACAATTCTTGCAAAAAGGAATCTTTTCAAGCGGAGGAGGAAATGATTCGTTAGAAAGATTTTCAATTTCTTTTACAATCCTCTTAAGTTTTTCTTCATCTTCGGTTGTAAGTTCAACAAATTCCCTTCTTCTTTCTGTTGGAAACGACAAAATACCCTTAGAAGGAACTCCTAAATCTTTAAGAACCTTAAGATAATAAAGAAGTTGCATTTTTGCGATATCTTTCGACTTCGATGATTTCTTTATCTCGCCAACAACAATTTCTCCTTCCTTTGTCTTTATAAAATCTATCTGAACACTTTCGAGGTTTATCCTTTTTAAGTCCCTCTCATATGTTGTCTCATCAATAAGCCTTCCAATTTCAAGAAATGGATGGTCTTGAAAAGGTATAATCTTGTGGAGATGAAACCAGGCTTGCCTTTTACAGATCAGGTAACTTTCAATAAGCGTTCCAGAAACTTTTATATTATCTACCATATAGCATTTACCCCATTCGTTATAAAGCCCGTGTTTTTGTCGTAAAATTCGTTCAAAGAGTTCATCGAGACATAAGGAATACCATTAACAATTGGTGGACGGTTTTGGACGGTCGCTGGAACAGAAATTACATAAGAATAAAAATCTCTTTTAATTCTCTTGAATTCATTGTGCCTATCAAAACGGTTCTCAATAGAAAGAATATCTTCAAATTTTTTAAAGGCCTCTTTAGCAAAATCGTCAACCTCTACAAATACATCCATAACAGGATAAGTTTTCTCTATAATGCTAAATTCTGAAAGTCCGTCTTCACTATCATACTTTAACTTCTTAATAGCTTCTTCAATGATTTCAGAGATACCAGCTGTATCCTTTTTCTTTAAAATTAGATTCTCATATTCGTCAAAAACTTTGTATAACTCCTCCTCATAGAATGTTTTTCCTTTAATCAATTGTTCGGTTATCTCCAGCAAAACCTTATCGTAAATATATGAAGAATAAAATCTTTTTTCGTCCCTCAATTTCGTAACATACACGATACCTTGCTCTTTTATAAAGTTTCTGTTGCATCTTCCTGCAGATTGAATAACCGAATCCAGTGGAGCAAAATCACGCACAACAACATCAAAATCAATATCAACACCCGCCTCAACAATTTGTGTTGTTACAAGAAACCTGCATTTGCCTTGTTTAATTTCTTTAACTCTCTCAAGTCGTTCTTTTGGAATAACATGAGAAGAAAGAAAAGTAATATCTTGTTTTAGAACACGCTGAGACAAGAGCTCATAAAACTTTTTTGCTTCATCAATCGTGTTTAAAACAAACATATAGGATTTATCAGACTTTATTTCAAACTTTTCAAGAAATTCTTCCATATTTTGTATCCCAAAGTAAGTGTTAGCATCTAAAATATATCTGCTGCCAATCTTTGGTGCTTCTACGACATCTATTCCGTTAGAAAACAAAATTGGTTTGGTTGCAGTCATTATAATTGCGTAAGAATCAAGTTTTTCTAATGCTTCATGCAGAAGTTTATCAATAATTCGCCAGTACTGAAGTGGAATTGCCTGGACTTCGTCGAGAATAATTATGGAGTGGGAAAGTTTGTTAAACTTCATTAGCATCGAGTTCTTGTTTGAGATAAGAGTATGAAACAACTGGACAAATGTTGTAACTATAATATTGCTTTGCCATGTCTCCATAAGGATATCCGCTACACCTGTATCGTAAGATTTTTCCTCTGTTTTATAGGATATTTCGCTTAAATGGTGATGTTTTAACAACAAATCAGTGTTTATTTCCCCAAACTGCATTCTCAAAATATCCTCAATTGTTTGAGCGTTCTGGTCTATGATATTTATAAATGGAAGTGCGTAAATTATCCTGTAATAAAGGCTTTGCTCTGAAATAATCTTATTTCTCAAGATATTTGCAAGATTGAAACCAATGAGAGTTTTTCCAAGCCCAGTTGGAAGCGTAACAAAAAAGACCCTGGGTATAGGTTCTTTATTGATAATTTTTTGGAAGTTACGCTCTGCATCCCGAAAAACCTGTTCCCTTATTGTAGATATATCGCTTTCGTGTGGCAAGGTTTCTTTATACTTTTCTATAGAATCTTCTTTTACAACAAAGCTGTTAACAACAACTTCCTCCCTTACTGCAGCATCTACTTTGTCGCTTTCTAAAAGAGAAGAAAACATAAGATTAGTAAGAAAGTAATATTGAAATGGATTTGTTGAATTATGAGTTAATGATCTCAGGAAGCTTTTTAATTCAAGTCTTTTATTTCCAAATCTCTCTATAAAATTGAAAAGTTCCTGCTTGTCGAAATTAAGTTGTCCAAGATTCGGAGGTATTTCCTGATTGAGATTTTTTACAAGAGCATTTAATTTTTCGTTATCGATAGAATTTACAAGGTCTTTCAACTGCTCAAAATCACTTTGTGAAAGTTCATTCAAGAAATCGTCCAAATCAGAGTGATGGTCTTTTACAAGGATATAAGAAACAACTTTCAAAAAATTAAGGAGGTTAGTATCTATGTAAGAGCAATGCCTTTCTAAGTATTCAGAAACAAAATTAAAAGTTACAATTGATGAAAGAAGCGAGTGGTGCTTTTTGAAATCATCTACTTTTTTACCTTGAAGATAATCTTGAAAGTACTTCGTTGCCTTCCCAAAATCGTGTAAAAGCCCGATAAGATAAGAAGTATTTTTAATACATTCTACTTCCCCTTGTGTATATGGGGACCCTGCAATAAGAGAGCCCCCGACAGTCCTATAAGTATTACTTGCAACACTTAAAAGATGGTCTTCAAGGTATCTTTCAGGATGAGAGAAAAGACCCGAAGGATTTGAAGAAAATGACATTTTCATCTCCTACTTTCGAAAACTTTCCTTTTATAACTACTGGATTTCCTCCTTCGTCTAAAACAACATCCGTATACTTTTTTACCACTCTATTTTCGTCAATTACATGTGGTACCCTTTCCTTTATAAGTCTTTGCCCGACAACCTTTGGAACAATTGTTGCACTATCAAGTGGCACCACTGTTGAAACGCTTTCTTCGCCTTCCAAATCGCTTGATGGTACCACATCAACGAAATTAAAATTTGCGAAGAGTTCGCTTATGCCGAGATAGGGTATAAAGACAGAACGATGTTCTTTTAAAAGAGAAACAAGATCTGATCTTAGAGGTTCATTTAAATTTCTTACATAGATCCTGTAGTGAGGGTCTTTAATAAACTCTGTGGGAATTTGTGTTCTTTTAAGCAAAATAAAATTTCTGCCCTTAGTATTCATGTAATTAAGGCTAAACCTTATCTTTTTTATCGGCGAGCGTATTGAAATTGCAACCTCAGCATCTTTCAATTTGTAAACAAGATCATCCTTGTGTATTCCAAGAATTGCGCCAATAATACCAATAGATGCAGTAGGGGGAGGGAATGGATAAGTAAGAATAGATGTATTTGTGTAAAATTTTCTAAAAAGCGCTAAATCACCAAAAACATCAAAAATTATAGTCTCCATATCCCATTAAAAGTCAAAGTCTTTAACCACAAATCCAGAGTCTTTTAAAACTTTTGAAAGAGAGGTTTCGTTTCCTTCATACACAAACCTTATCAAATCGCCCTCTTTTAGTCTGATATAGTCGATCTTTTCTTTGTATTTTTTTAGAAGTGCAACAAGATCTGTTACATCAATTTTGTAGTCATCAGGACTCCTCAATGCTTCGTCTTCTTTATCGGATATAAGTTTAAGAGTTTTCTCAAGGTCACCTATATGGAATGTATCATCTTTATAGACAACCTCAAACAAAAGGCGAGGAGATTGTGCTTTTGATGTTGTAAATAACGCCTTTGTTCCTTCCCACATTGCTTCATACATAAGATTTACATCATCCATTGTAAGCCCTATGTTCTCAATTTTTGCAACTTTTTCATTTACAAGCCCTGAAAAACAGATCAAAGAATATGGTAGAACATATTTCTCTGTGAATGTTCCTGCCTGTTTTCCTTCACCGCCTGGCATAACGGTTGTTCCTTTTACAAATTCAAGTTTCACTCTGTGAAGAGATTTTCCAAATTTAAACTGAACTGGTCCTGTAACGGAAAGATTGTTTTCGCCTCCACTCTCTTCATCCTTTGACTTTCCTTTGTTTTCAATTGCAAAAGTAGAGCCAAAAAGCCTTAAATCTATACAATCTTCAAGTGCTTTTCTTGGATTGTTGCCGTAATCCTTTTCGACTCTTGCCTTTTTGCTAACCCTGTTACCTTTGTCGTCTTTCTCTTCAAAGATAAAAACATTCTTGCCTTTGTAATCTTTCAAGTAATCTCTGATAGTTCTTTTCAACCTTACATCTGTTACATAGTTAATGCCTGTTTCTTCATCAATTCTTGGTTTGTTTTCATCATTGGGGTCACCATTTGGGTTTGCAAATGTTACATCATAGAGAAATAAAATTTCCCTTCTTTTAATTTCGTCCATATTAAGCCTCCTTTAAAGATTTTAATATTTCCCACTTTAAATTCATTCCGAGCGTAAAGAAGAAGTTCATTTCAGGCACACTCATCTTAAAATTATCTCCACCCATAAGCAAATAGTAAGAAGCCTCTTCTAAAAAATCCTTTGCCTTAGGAAGGGCATCATACTCTTCGAGTTTTGCCTGGACTTTGGTTAGAAGCTCTTTAAAATCTTTTTCAGTCATTTTAAGGCTCTTAAGGTACTTCAAGAATGGTTTACTGCCTCTCAAATCCTCCTGAACCTCAAGAAGAGTTTCTGTCGCTGCGCCTAAAAGGATAAGTCCCTTTTTCACAGGATCATTGAGTCCCTCAAACTTTTTAAAGAATGCATCGAACTTCCGTTCTTCCATTTTGACCTCCTTTAAATCTATTATGTTCAACTCTTTTAAAAACAAATAAACTATAAATGCATCGACAGTCTTAAAGTAGAAGAAACTTTTTTCTCCTGAATGTTCTTTAAGGAATTCTTCCCTTATGCCCTTCATAAGGTAATCAAAAAGAAACACTTTATCTATTTTCTTATCTTTGAAAATCTTGTCTACAATATCGAGGAAATACTTATCAAGATCCGGATTTGATTTTTGCGAATCGCTTTTAAAGAAAAACTCACGTATGTAGCCAAAGGTAAATTGTTTACCATCATAGCCAGAGATATTCTTTGTTATTTCATCCACTTTTCTTTTTGCTTCAAATATCCTATTGAGTCGTGAAGGAAGAACATCCTGAATAAAAGCAAGAATCTTTTCTGCTTTGTTTTGCTTTTCTATAAAAAGAAAATTCAAACTGAATGTATCGCTTTCCTTTGAGAGCATTTCTAAAATTTCCCTTTCATCATCAGTTATCCTTTCTAAACTCTTCGTATCAATTTTACTTTCCTGCTCGCTTAAGATATCAATTAACTCTTCAAATATTTTTTCATCTCCTGAAATATTCTGGGGAATAAGTCTATATCGCAAACCTTTTACAAATGTATAATTGAGTTTATCTTCAATAAATCTTTTGCCTGTTTCAAGATCACGGATACAATCTTTACAGATAGGAAAGTTTTTATAAGAATCGCTCTTAGAAAAGTTGTTTAAAAAACCCTCTTTATCGAGATTAAAAAATGAGTAAGGGAATACTCCTCCATAAACTTCTCCAGATTTACCGCAAATACTACACACCCCATTACCCTTAAATCTTTCCTCTTTTCCTCTCACTTTTTCTAAGAAGTAGTCTAAAAACTCTATTTTGTCAACCAGATATTTTTCACCATTCTGCTCTTCAAAGGTTATTGTCAAAAGATAAGTTCCTTTTTCTTTAGACTTTTCATCTATACTTTTCCTAATATCGTTCTCAGATTCAGTAAGAGCGTTGTATACATTCTCAAAGAACTTTCTTTCTTCATCTGATAGTTCTTTATTTGATTTAGCTTCTTTAAAGAATTTAAGAATTTTATTGCCAAAGGTATCTTTGTCTGTAATCTGTGCGGTAGGTGAAGGATAAAGTGCATTTCCACCAGAACTTTTATACAAAACTTTATAGCAGGTGTCACTCTTTAGATCTTCAAGCTCAACTCTATCAAAAGTGTACGAGGAATCTTTCCCTTGCTTCAGAACAATTTTCAGTAACTTCTGCTTTCTTTTATCATCCTGGGTAGGTTTGTAGATATTTTGTATCAACTCAACGATTTGTGGATCTTTATCGTCGGAAGTCTTGTCCTTAATCCTTTTCCTTTCAATCTGTCCAATCTTTGCAATCGCCTCTATCATATTTTCCTCCTTTAACTTTATTATAGTATTTTGCTATTTTTCCTCCCATACATCCCAC
>JAEMPV010000113.1 GCA_022759145.1 Caldisericum sp. | reverse complement strand
CTCAGCTCTTGAAACACCTTCTAAATTATTTGGTTGACAAGAGCGAAAATTTTACCCTTGTTGTATGTCTTGCGTTCCTGCCTTTTCTATCTCATCAGGAAGTGTAAAGAAGCCTATAATTTCAAAAATTTCACCTACAAACATCACAAGTGCCCCTATACCAAAAACTATCAAAAGTATTGCACCAATAAATAAAAGTAATCCCGCAGTTTTAAAATTCTCATTAGAGAGACTCTCGCCAATTAAGTCGAAACTTTTCTTCACATAATAGTAAGACACAACTATAAGCACATAAAATGCAAAAAGCAAAAATACTGCAGTAGCCCCAAGGCCTCGCAATGCACCCATAAAACCCATACCAAGGCCTGTAAATAACGCTAACCCGCCTACAACAGCAAAGAGTATAAGGACTATATATCCAATAATCTGAAGGATAAATCCAGTAAGGTAGTTTGAGAATATTTCATGATTTCCGACCTTGTTTGAAATTTCATTTAATGCCATAAGGATAAGCACAATAGATGTAATGGACAGTATAAAAGACAATCCATAAACCCTTTTTAGGAAAAGAGAACCCACAAGCGGAAGAATTGCTCCAATTCCACCCATTAACTTCGCATTTCTTAAATCAACTTTTTCCATTTTGTTCCTCCTTTTAAAAGTTTTACTATATATTATCCAAAAATTTCGAAATTATATCTTTATAGACTTGAGAGTCTACATTCGTCTCTTCGATAAGAAGTGAAGCGCTAACATTTTTCCCAATAACTTTAGAGAGTTTGTTAATAACGGGCCTGTTTTTTCCACCAAGGCCGCATGAAGAAACAAAAACAATTTCCTTGTCCTTAATGGCATCTTTATTCCTCGTAAGAAATGTACGCATTGGTGCGGGAATATTAAAAGCCCAAATTGGTGTCACAATGAAAACCCTCTCATAATCTTTAAAGTCAAATGTCTTTGGTTCAATTTCGACAGATGCGTGAACAAGAGAATAAAAAGAATCCCTGAGGAAATTTCTCTTCAATTTGTCTTTGACCTCGATAACATCACATTCAAGGCACTCCCTAATTGCTTCTGCTACCTTTTTGTTCTTGCCCGTCCCAGTAAAATAAACAACAATGTCTTTCACTCAAGCCTCCTTTTTATTTAATTCTTCTAAACGCACAACCTGTATTGGATAAACAATAGAAATGCCTTCCTTGCGTAAGTTTTCAAGAATTGCAATGTTTACGGCTTCCTGCAATCGCATAAAGTTGTTGTAATCGATCTCATTAATATAGTATGCAAGTGTATAGTTTACACTGTATGCACCAAAATTAGAGAGCCTTGCAAAAGCAAATGTAGTCTTCTCAACGCTTTCGACTGCCTTCTTCAATAAATCACTTATCCTTTCGAGTTTTTCCTTTTCTGTTTCAAGTGCAACAGCAATATTAACCTGCACTCTTCTGGTTGTTAATCTTGACCAATTTCGTATAACCTGAGATGTAATGAGAGAATTTGGGATATTAATTTCCTCTCCTGATAAACTCACCAATCTTGTACTTCTTATGCCAATTTTAGAAACTGTCCCCTGCGCATCGCCCATAACTATAAACTCACCTTCAACAAAAGGCTTATCAAAAATTATTGCAAAATAGTTAAGAATGTCCTGTAATATCCTTTGTAATCCAAGCCCAACAATCAGTCCACCAACACCGAATGTGGTAAGGATCGATGTTATATCAAAGGTAGGAATAAAGTTTTTAATAATGAAAACGACACCAAGCAGGACAATTATTATTTTAATCGAAAGCATCAATATGCGCATTGCTTTCTTTTGGTCATCTTGAAGTTTTGAAGAAATGAGGATTTCAGAATAAAGGAAATCAATCACTGCGGTTAGTAGATAGATTATCAATATCGCAACAAACCCTCTTTCAATTGAGTGAAGAATGCCTCTAAAATCTTGCAAATTCAACTGTTCAAGGCTTATTAAAAATGCAAAGATGTAAAGAAGAGGGCTTACACGCCTTATGAGGAATTGAGTAAGCCTTAAACCTACATTGTCTTTCTTGTCTTTTATCTTATCAATAATCCGTTTAAAAATCTTGTTAACAACAAAAATAACAATAGAAATCAAGGCAAAAATAAGTATTGAAATAAGATATCTCAAAATCGAGTTTCCTAAAAAATTTGTCTCAAGCAACCTTTTAATAAAACTCATTTTTCACCTCTATGGATTTTTGCTCAGGTTTTCTATCTCAACTATCAATTCCTCAACCGCCTTTAACTCTTCTCCTGCTTTTGCATAGTCACCCTGTGCAACATATTTCTTATAGTTCTCGAAATGCATCTTTGCTAATTCAACTAATTCCTTTATATTCCCTTCGGTTGGTTTTGGTGTTTCTGTTGTAGCCTCTCCAAGAAGTAAATTAAGTGCATCTTCAAAAGTGTCGCCCCAAACAAGTTTGTCCTGTGTCGATAGGACGATCTTCTTAATTTGAGGGAATTTTGCAGTATTAGCCTGCAAATAGATAGGCTCAAAGTATATTATGGAAGTATCAATAGGTATCGTAAGAAGGTTCCCTCTTATTACTTCTGATCCTTGCTGGTTCCAGAGTGTAAGAACCTTAGAAATCTCTGAATCCTGGTCTATCCTTGCTTCGATTTGTAGAGGTCCATAAACAAGTCTATCTTTTGGAAAACGTAGGAGATTTAGGTCCCCAAAATTGTCTTTTGCGCAATCAGCAATCATAAGAGCAACAAGATTATTCTTTCCAAGTGGTGTGAATGCATAGATGTTTGCAAAAGTGTAGTTTCCTTTTTTATCCTTCACAATTGCATAGTAAGGGATTACTTCTTGCGTCTGTGCATAGTATTTTTCCTTTGCAATGTCCCATGCATCCTCTTTGTTGTAGAAAACTTCAGGGTCGGTCATATGATAAGTTAGATAAACATATCCCTGAATTTTCATTAAGTCATCGGGATAGCGCATATGGGATTTTAAGAATTCAGGCATATCATTGAAACTATGAAGAAGCGTTGGAAATGCCTTAGAAAGGGTTTTAGCAATTGGATCACTCTCGTCTACAATATAGAAATTCACATCACCAGTATAAGCATCAACCACGCATTTTACTGAATTTCTTATGTAATTGAGATATGAATCATAAGCATAAACAGGTTCTGAGTAGGGATAGAAATTAGAAATAGTGTAGGCATCGATAATCCAATAAAGTTTTCCATCTGTTCCAAGAACGATATAAGGATCGGAGTCAAATTTCAAATATGGGGCAATCTTTGAGACCCTTTCTTGAATGTTTCTCACATAGAGAAGCCTACTTTGAGAATTAATATAGCGTGAGAACAGGAAATTAACATCGTTAAAATTAATAGCATAAAGGAATCTATTTAAAGGAGTCATCTTTATGCCTTTGTCGCTTTTGTATTTCGAATAAACATTTTCCTCTCCTTTTGGATAATCAAACTCATCCGTTGCCGTATTTACAATAATGTAGTTGTTTGTTAGTTCTCCAAAGTATATTTCGGGTCGCACTACATTTAGCTCAGGGACAGTAGATACAGGTGGGATATCTTTTATAAGAAGGTTCGGCAAACCTTCCTGTGTAAATTCGTTAACTGTGTTCATACATATACCATATCCGTGAGTAAACTTGAGATGAAGATTTACCCATGTTTTTGAGGTTTCAGGAAGCAGTTTTTGGTCGAGTTCTCTTGCGGAAACAAGTACTTCTCTAAGAGAATTACTTATGGTGTATCTATCAACATCTACATCGTTAAACGCATAGTAGAGTCTTATTGACTGGATTTGCTGATATGTATCCTTAAGCGCTCGCCAATCCCAGAATCTAAAGTTATCAACAATTGTCTTGTTATTGTTCAACAGTTCTCTTGTGATAGGTTTGAGGTCTCTAATCTCTGAAACAACAACCTTATCAAGATTAAAGCCCTGAAGAGTTCCATTTATGTTATAAGCAAGAAACTGTTTCTCCCGCTGAAGTTCTGTGGGCTGGACAACGAGCGCCTGAAATACATTCGGGACAACAAGATAAAATAAAACTACCACTACAGCACTTGCTATAAGGATTCTAAAAACTGGTCCCCTTTGTGTGAAGCGAGGAATGAAAGCATAAATAATAAGAACAACACCTGCAATAATCAAAAGAAGCGAGATGATTTTAAAAAGCGGGACCCTCAAATAGTAATCTGTATAGCCTATACCAAAAACAGCACCACTTTTTTGCAGGAGTAGAGTATATATACTGAAGTAAACCTTAAAAGAAACAGCGAAAAGTATAAGCGACACAAGCACAGACAAAAGATTGGTTGCATGAAGATTAACTCTTGAGTTTTTTGAGAAATTAGGGCGTATGTAAAGGATATAAACAAATTCTTCAACTAAGAATGCCGTAACAAATATCGAAATAAGCGTTGAAAGTAACACACTCAAAAACGGGTATGTAAAAAGATAGAAACTTATGTCCTTGTGAAAAATCGGGTCAGTAATGTTTGCGGGTGTCCTATAAACGAACATCAAAACCTTCTCAAACTGTGAGGATAAAGCCGAACCTGTAAAAATTGCAAGTACAAGAGGTACTGCAAAGCGAACGATGTTTATAACTTTTTCTCCAATCTCAAGTTCTTCGTGCCTCTCAGGGACATAGAAGGAAATAAAATAAAGGAAAAATGAAACCGTAAAACCAACAAGAAAAAGTAATATTTGAACAACAATTCTTTTCAGGAACACGCTTTCGAAATTCACACTCTTAAACCAAAGAAAGTTTGTAAGAAAATTTGTAGAAGAAATAAAAATAGTAACAACTACAAATCCTACAATAAGAATTACAAACTCCTTTTTTACAAGACGAAACGGCGGATTTCTCATTTTTAATTTACTACTCTTTATAATCAAAGGCAGCGCGAAAACGACATAAAGCAAAAGTATAATTAGCCCAATCATAATCTCCTCCTGTATCAATTATACATTTATTTGGGAAATTAAAAAAGCCCGTAGCAAAGTTGCTACGGGCAAATTATTGTGAATGCTAAAGCAAAACTAATCAAGAATTTCCTGGTAACTTACGAGGTCTTTCTTTGAACTCATCTTCTCAACTGCATCAAGAAGTAGTAATCCTTGTTCGTTAATGCTTGTTTCGCCAATGAAGCCTGCTGCTCTTGCAAGTTCAAGTGCATCCTGGAATGCTTCCTTGGAAAGACCGGAGATTTTTAATGCCTCTTTTATATTCTTTGGAAGAATTCTTACCTTTCTCTCCTTAACATACAGTGTTCCAACTTCTCTTAACGCCATTAATACCCTTACCAAAAGTGGGTTTACCGGGAATCCAAGTCCTGTTGGAACTCCTGAAAGCGCTTTATCCATCAAGACACCTGCTTCAGTTTCAATAACATTGCCGTCGGGGAGGATTTCGATAAGGTGACGCGCTTCGAGTTTTTCAAGAGCAAACCTAATTCTATCTTCCTCGTATCTATCCTTCAATTTGTTGACTACTTCCTCAACCGTTACGCCTTTTTCAGGAATGAGTGAGAATACTTCTCTTTCAAACTTTGTAAGCAAAGGCAATCTTTCGATATGTTCTGCAAGATTTGCAAAGAAATATCCATTCTTTGTGGGCTCAAAACTCCCTACAAGGCCTTCTTCTTTTGCCTTGTTAAACCATTCAATATTAGGTGAACTGAATGTCTTCCTCGTAATGGTAATTGCCTTTACTGAATCTGAGCTTACTTCTTCAACTTTACGTTCAAGCACTTTTTCGCCCCATTCAGTTATTTCGAACACTTCTTTACCCTCATCGTCAACAGTGCTTCGGATGAGTTGGAAGCCTTCCATTGAGTGCAAGTCCGCTCTTAAATCAAAGTATCCCTCATACCATGAAGCAAGGTCTTTTGCATCCTCAAATGCCTTTGCTATCTCCTGGTACTTTTTAGGCATTTCTTTAATCTTTCTTCCATAACGCTCAAGAAGGTCTTTATACTGGGCAATTCTTCTATCAATCATCTCTTTCTTGAGATTTTCAAGAGTAGGTCGCTCGTGTTTATTTATTTTTGCTTTTTCCCAGAGTGCCTTTATCGCACGAAGTGCCATCATTTCGCCCTCTTCAATGTCAAAAGACCAGATCTCTTTTCTTGGTCCATCTTTAACGAGTCTGTAAACTTCTAAAGCCCACTCTCCTGCAGGAAGAAGGTTGCCATCGCTATCAATGTAGCCAAGAGACTGCAAAGTTTCAAGGGCAATATCCGTAATTTTCTTCTCATCATACCAATCAGCAATTGCCCTCAAAATATCAAGAGAAAGAACAGTCCCTTCACCAAACCCGCCCAATGTTAGTGTTTTCTTGACTGCCTGTCCCAAAGCGGTAAAAGCAAACACCTCACCATTGGGTACTGAGTAAGCAATTAGTCTCATAGACTCAAGCAATTTAGAATTTGGCACTGAGAGTTTAACTTCTGATGATGGTGCAGGTCCTACAGGCAAACCCCTTATAACATTTGCAAGGTCAGAGTCAATTATTAACTGTGGTGATACTGCGTAAATTTCAAGGATTGCTTTACCTTGTTCGCTTAAGGTGTAAAACTCTTTTTTTGTTTCCTTATCTTTTACTTTTACTGCAAGACCTCTTTCCATAAGGGGCTTTATACCAAGAGGACCAACATTATCCGCCCTGTATGCTGCATCAAGCATTGCAATGATTTCACTTCCAATAAATCTAAATTCTGGATCCCACTCTTCTGGCTTTGAAAGTCCTCTCTTTTCTAGAATGACTATGTTCGAGGTTGTTGCATTTTCGTCCTCTGATGTAACCTGTGGACCAAGAGAGTAAAGTTCCCTAAGTACATTTGCAAGCCCTCTTCCCGTATATGTTAAAACTAATTTTACGGGAGTTTCAAAACGGATTAAACCCATAAGGTCAAGCTCATGTACTGTGTCGCTATTCAACTGTGAGAGATCTGTTGCAAGAAGTCCTGCATCTTCATTTGCAAGCATTTTTTCAAGGATAATTGCATGTTCCTTCCTAATTACCATAGTTTCACCTCCTTGTAGAATAAATTTTTATACTTTCTAAGTTATTATATCAAAAATCTATAACAAAATCAATACTTCTTTATCTTAATCCATAGATTCCTTATACTTTTTAGTTTTGACGAAAATTTTTATTGTTAAATTACTTGACAAACATAAAAATGGTCATAAAATTTTTATGGAGGCAAAAAACTATTAGAAAGGAGATGGAGAA
>JAEMPV010000112.1 GCA_022759145.1 Caldisericum sp. | reverse complement strand
AAAAGCCCCTTTATGTTATAAGTCACGGAAAAATTCTTTAAAATTTATGGAACTTTTTCGGGGGTTGCTGTATCTAATTAGTGGAGGTGAAGGAAATGAATAAAAAGTTATTAGCTTTAGTAGTGGTTGTTGCAATTTTAACGGTTATTTTTATTGGTGGAAGGGTTCTTCCAAAGGGTGAAGCAACTGCAGAATCAGATCCAACGAACCACACGATTTCTGTAACAGGAGAAGGTGTTGTTGAAGTTACTCCAGATGTTGCCTACTTAAACTTCGGAGTCTTCTTTGAGGACCCAGACCCATCAAAGGCAATGGATGGTCTTGCAACAAAAGCAAATGCAATTGTGGATGTTCTTGTGAATCAGGGCATTGCAAAAGAGAAGATAAAGACATCTAATCTTTCACTTTACCCTATTTACTCTTACAACCAGCAAACAGGGAAGCAAACCCTTGAAGGTTACAGAGCATCAGAGAATTTTACCGTTGAAACGAAGATAGCCGATGCTGGAAAAATACTTAGCGCAGTTGTAAAAGCAGGCGTAAACGATATTGGCGGTATCTCTTTTGATGCATCTAACAAGGATGACTTAAAACTTCAGGCAATTGAGAATGCTATGAAAAATGCAAGAGCAAAAGCAGACGCATCTTTGAAGGGAACAAACTATAAAGTTACAGGTATTAAGTCGATCTCGATTGAATCAGTAAGCTATCCCCAGCCTATATTCAGGTCTTTTGCAAAGGGTCAGGCAGAAGCAAATGTCCCTGTTGAAGATGGAACACTCCAGGTTAATGTTAATGTCCAGGTTGTGTTTACCTTTGATTAAGTATAACTTTTGAGTAAGTGATCGCCGGGTTTTACCCGGCATTTTTTATTTTTACAAGACCAATTTCGATATAAGATTTTAGTTTTCTAAGGAAACTTATATAGTCAATGTTCTCTTCTTTAAGTAAGTCTATTACCTTTTTCCCCTGTCCAAGAGTTCGCAAAAGTTTTAGGTCACTTGTTGAAAGTGATATTTTGTCGGTATTTACATTTGGCACCAGTTCAAAAGTTGTGTCATCATAAACCTTGCTATTTATTTCCGAAAGTTCTTCCTTTATTGAAATACCTTCTGTAATTATGTCAAAAAGTGGCTTTGTAATTGTTATATATTTCGAATTTAGCATTTCTTTGAACTCGAATTCCCCTTTAGTTTCAATAAATGCTTCGAGTAGTGCATTGTATCCTCTTTCGTAATGAGGAGAATATGCGTGGTATATGGTATCTTTATTTAAGTAAAGACCATATTGCCCGTGCGATCCTTTAATATCAATTCTTCCGACTTTTTTAGTCTGGTTTAAAGCCTGGATAAGTTCTTCTAAGGAAAAACTTTCAAGAGTGCCTTTCATTAAATTTTAAGTTTATTTCGAGTCTTCTACTCTAAACTTTTTCCTCTCCTTGAACTCCTCTCTTTTTCCATTGTTCCAGTGCTGGACTGGTCTAAGGTAGCCAACAGGTCTTGACCAAACTTCACAACGTGTTCTTAGTTCTTTTGGAATTACCGTCCCATCTTCAAGTACAAGGTCACCTTTCTCAATGACTTTCTCTTCCATATGTGCCTCCTTATTCAAAATAATTATACCTATATTTTGTAAAATGCAAATACGAATTTAGCCTCAATTTTAGGGAAAATGAATTAAATTATTTTTGAATTTGATATTAAATTTTTTGGAAAAAGTTTATAATATTATGTAGACATAAAAATATTTTGAAAGGAGGTAGTTGGAATGAAAAAGTTTTTGTCTCTTTTGCTGGTTGCAGTGCTTATATTAGCATTGATTCCCGCAGTAAATGTAGCCCCAAAAGTAACTGCTGCAACCACAGGCAATGTTGATGTGGATGTCCTTGTTGATCGTGGTGTTATCCAGGGCTATTCAGATGGACTTCTTCATCTTGAAAGAACCCTCACACGAGCAGAGTTTGCAAAGATGATTGTAAAAGCATTCCCTTACGACTATATCCCCTGGTTTAATCTTCCAAAGTACTCTTTTAAGGACACTCCAAAAGATTTCTGGGCATCTCCTTATATCGAGACACTTGCAAGGGCAAAGGTATTTATGGGGTATCCAGATGGGACATTTAAGCCAAACAATCCTATTACTCTTGAAGAGGCAGTTTTGGTTCTGTCAAGGGCTTTAAAGGTTTCAAACCCACAGGCAGAAGATGTCATTTCAAAGTTTAAAGATGCATCCGCGCTTCTTCCTGAAGCAAAGGACTTTGTAAATTACTTTGTTTATATGGGATTCTATAAGCCAACTGGTGATACCCTTGGTGCAGGAAAGCCAATTACAAGAGAAACTTTTGTCCATATGCTTGCTTCATCAAGGTTCCCGGTTGTAACTATTCTCCATACAAATGACTTCCATATGTACCTACTCGGCGGAACGGATGCAAATAAAAAACCTATTGGTGGAAGTGCAAGGATTTACACTGTAGTACAGCAGGAAAGAGCATATAACCCAGACAGAACCCTTCTTGTTGATGCAGGTGATGCAATTGGTGGCGGTCCTCCAATTGGTGCATTCTTCTACGGCAAAGATGTAATTGAAGTTTACAATGCAATGGGCTATAACTATGCAACATTTGGAAACCACGAATTTGATTGGGGTAAGGACTTACTTGCTCAAAGAGTATCTGAGGCAAAATACACTTATATTTCCTCCAATATTATCGATACAAAGACAAACTCATCATTTATGAGTAAGCCATATGATATAAAGCAATTTGGTTTTGTAAAACTCGGTATTTTTGGGCTTACTACTCCACAACTTCCAATCCTTGTGAACCCTGATGGTCTTCAAGGGCTTGAAATTCTCGATCCTGTCAAGACTGCAACAAATATGGTCTCAACATTAAAAGATAACTCCAACTTCATAGTGCTTCTTTCGCACCTTGGCTATACAGGAACAGATTACTATACAGGTAGTCTCGGCGATAAAGAACTTGCAGCTAAGGTAAGCGGAATTAACCTCATAATTGGCGGCCACACACATACCGTGTTAGAAAAACCTGATATTGTAAATGGTACATACATTGTCCAAACCGGTTGTTACGGTAATAATCTTGGAGATGTTAATATCTACTTTGAGACAACAGCAAACTCTGCAAGGGTTGTAAAGATTGATTATAAACTTATTCCAATTACTGGTGATATACAGGAAGACCCAACTATTGCTTCAATAATTAAGCCATACAATGACGAAATAACTAAGAAGATGTCAGAAGTAATTGGTGAGGCTCTTGTTGACCTTGATCAATCTAAAATTAGGCTCGAGGAGACCAATCTTGGTGATTTCATTGCGGATTGGATGAGAGAAACTGCAAAAGCAGACATTACTATTACAAATGGCGGTGGGATAAGAGCGAGTATTCCAAAAGGACCAATTAGCGTTGGTACTATTTACACGGTCCTTCCATTTAATAATCTAATTCTACTTCTTGAACTGAAAGGTTCTGATATTCTTGCTGCCCTTGAAAATGGATTCTCCCAGTACGAGGCTAAGGCAGGTAGATTCCCGCAGATTTCAGGAATTAGAGTTAAGGTAAATCTAAATAATCCTCCGGGAAAACGTGTAGTTGAAGTAACTCTTACAGATGGAACACCACTTGATCCAAATAAAGTCTATAAAGTTGCAACAAATGATTTTATGGCAGCAGGTGGCGATGGCTATACAGTATTTAAAAATGCCCTTTCTGTAAAGATTGTCACTGGAAACTATATGAGGGACGACCTTGTTTCCTACATAAAGGCAAATCCAAAAGTATATAAAGAAGTAGATGGAAGGATAACTTTTGTGAATCCGTAAACGAAACTTGCTTGAGAAGTTTTAAGGGGGCAATAAGCCCCCTTTTTAATTATGTTGTGTATTATTTTTATATGGGGAGGTCAAAATGTGGAAAAAGCTCTTAGTGAATGTTTTTAAAGTCTTACTTTTATTTCTTATCCCGTTTCTTTTTGAATTGAGAGGGATGAATGCAGGCGGACCTATGGGGGTTAGGTATGAATATGCTCCAAATTTTAATCCTAAGTTTCTTGGTCTTCCTCTGCTTGTTTGGCTATTCTGGGGTATCTTCATATTTATAGGATTTGTTACAACTAATGCTATTTTTCAAAACATATTCAAGCCGGGATTAGGCTTTTTCTCGAAGTCTTATTTCTTTTTGTATCCTCTATTTGATGCAATGTTTGTTACTTCATTTGATGTTTTTATTGATCCATTTTCTGTGAAACTGGGTTTATGGAAGTGGCTTAATTTTAATGATGGCTATTTTGGTGTACCAGTAGGTAATTTTATCGGCTGGTTTTTAATTGTTTTTACAACTTCACTATTTGTAAGGCTTATAGATATGAAGAGTGATAGAATTATCTCTAATTTAGTTATTCCTAAGATTCCTTTATATTCTGCTGTTGTTGTTTTGCTCTTTTTGAAGACTATGGTAACTGTTGATATTGACTGTGCTTTAATGGGACTTTTGTATTCGCTTCCTCTTATTGTTTTGGATATTTACTCGAAATATTTAATGTTTTCTTCGTTAAATATATGAGGTGCAACGTAACTTGCAATCTCAAACATCTTTTTTGCAAGTTTCCTTATTTCCCACTGAGCATGGGTATCGAGCCTGAGTTTAAAGAAGTGCATTAATTCCCTTGCATTTGCTGTTGCAACCATTTTTGTTTCGGTTGCGTTCGGCAGGACAAAGCGTGCATCTTCCTCGGGGATTTTTAGAGATAGCAATTGTTGATAAGACTTCTTTATGTTTTCCATAGCACCTTCAAAGATTTTAAGCGCAGAAGGGTTATTCTCAATGGAGGGAGGAATTATAAAAACAGGTTCATTCAGTTTTACATATCTTTGTGATTGCTGGGTAAAAGAAAAGAATCTGTGTCGGACAAATTGGTGTGAACAGGCTCTTGAGATACCTTCTATTGCAAATGTGAAACTAATGTGTTCAAAAACTGAAAAGTGTCCGAGCTGGAGTGCAAGATTTATGAGCCTTATTATATCCTCTTCACCTAAGTTGAGATCTTTTACACCTCCTGGATATCGGGATTGTCTCATAGCGGTTGCAACTACCAATTCTGGATCTGGAGTATAGGATAATAGATAAACGGATACCTCACCCTTTTGCAAGCGTCCCCCTTTAGTCTTCAGTTTTTAACAAAACCCCAATAAACTATTTACAGTTTGTCTTATTTTTCTTCTGGTTAGTAATTTTCTTTCGCTTTTAAACAACTTTCTTTTTAACATAGCTTCAAACTTCCCTACTTTCTAAATGTCTATTTTCAAATCAATATCTATTTTACCAGATTTCTTATTACTTTCAAGCTCGCCTTTGCGTGCTTTTTCCTTCAACTCTTCATCACAGTAAGGGCAGAATTCATGTTCACCAGGAATGTACCCATGCTTTGGACATATGGAAAATGAAGGTGTAAGCGTTATATATGGGATTTCGAAGTTTTCAAGGATTTTTCTTACGAATATCTTTGCACTATTTGGATTCGTAAGACGCTCCCCCAGGAAGAAGTGGACGACAGTATTGTGCACGAAAACAAGGCAATTTTTCCCTGCAAGATAATTGTGGTTATTTTTTGTCATTAAGTCGTAAAACTCGTTATCTTCAACGTCCACTTTTGAGATTTCTTTTACTCTTACTACTGGTAATTGACGCCTCACTCTATCAGAAAAATTATTCCTAACTCTATCTAAGTTTGCTTCAATACCCAACTTTTCCTTAATCCTGGTTAATTCATATTGAGGGACTCTAATTCTAAAAATATCTTTTTCGTTTTCTCTCTTTGTTTTCTTAAGGGCTTTAGTTGCTAATATCCCTGCTTTAGTAAAGATCTCAAGAATATCATTTGCTAATCTTTCAGAAACTGTGTCATATTCTAAATCTCCATCTCTTTTCCCGATAGTTCCGTGAGAGTCAATAAGCCCAGAGATAAAAGCATAAACATTTTTTTGCGTTATGTTTTCTTTTACTTTTTCTGGAACATAAATATCATATACTTTTTCTCCCGCCCAAAAACCATACTTAAAGAAGAAATCTATAACATCTTTTTTCGATGTAACAACTTCTCTTAAAGCGTCACTTCTTTTATCGCTTTTGGTAACATTTATATTACAACCAAAATTGTTATTTAGAATAGAAGCAGCCTTCTCAAGTCCTCTTTGCGATTCACTAAAGAACCTAATGTAGTATTTTTCAAGGTGATTGCCGCCTCTATTATCTATACTCTTTGAAATAGAGCCATCTCCAATAAAGAAGCCGATTAACCACATAAGGTTTTCATCCAATTCGCTTTCTTTGTCAGGATACATGTTAAAAGAATTTTGCAAAATATAATCTCCTACCTTAAGTTCATCTGCTCTCTTCTCAACAACTCTAAATTTATCCATGCTTATGTATTTCTCTCTACAAGTTGGATTATGTCTTAGGTGCGCAGCAAACCCCTTGATACCGTTAACCTTAGTGCCACAGACGGGGCATTTCGTATCCGGTTTTATTTCTTCAAGCACAAAGAACGGATGCCAATCTGATGTAACTATATCTAAGCCCTTTTCTCCTTTTACTCTTATTTTGTTTTCTTTACTAACATCTATTTTAACTGCTTCTACTATTTCATCCCACTCGGATATGTTTCTATCTTTATTGTAACTTAAAGCTTTAATTGGTTTTAAATGACTGAAATTCTCAACTATGTATTCTATTGGAAGCAAACCTTTATCTGTTAAAACCTTGTTCCCTTTCTCTATACATCCGCCGGTATACAATTTTTGTACTGGTTCTTGAAGCGCTGCAACCTCAAACGGGTCATCAGTAAAACCAACTGGAAGTTGTGTTGAGTTGGTGTAATATGGATTTTCTTCGGTCCCTGCCGTAATAATATCGGGATATAATTTTTTGTCTTTCAATGCAAGCGAGTATGCTGTGCTTTCTGCAGGTGTTGCCTCAAGGTTAAACAGGTGGTCTGTTTCTTCCTGGTATTTTCTAAGTCTATTACGCATGTGTTCCAGCACTTTAACTGCAAATTCTATACCTTTTTGGGTTCCCATATGTACATTAATTCCAAAGAAATTCATAAGTGCTTCGTTCATTCCGATAAGTCCGATCGTTGAAAAGTGGTTAGACCAGTAGTGTCCTGTTGATTCTTTAATCGAGTCGAGGTATATGCGTGAATAAGGATAAAGACCCATCTCAGTGAATTTCTCAACAGTTTCCCTTTTCTTTTCAAGCCCTTCTTTTGCTGCATCCATAATGTCGTCAAGTATCGAGAAAAACTCCTCTTCGCTTTTTGCAAGATATCCAATACGAGGCATGTTTATGGTGATTACACCCGTGCTTCCTGTAAGGGGGTTTGCGCCAAAGAGCCCGCCGCCTTTAGATTTCAGCTCTCTTGTTTCGAGACGAAGCCTGCAACACATTGAGCGTGCGTCTTCTGGTCTTAAGTCGGAGTTTATGTAATTAGAATTGTGACTTATTATTCCGTTTTCCAGAACAAATAAGTGATTAGGAGAATCAACTGTTATATCCACAAGATTGTGCTCTGTATAATCATAAGAGATTTTATTTATTTTAACTTTTTCGATTCCTTTTTCAATTTTTTCTATAAAAAGATAAGGTTCTTCATTATCGGAAATTATCCTTACCCATTTTGCGTTTTTATATTCCGGGTTACGCTTGTATGCTTCGCTAAATTTCGCCCCTTCCTCTTTTGAGACGATCTTATCTCCTATGGAGGGTCTATCTATTTTTGTTTCATAATCCAGTTTTTCTGCTTTTCTTTTTATTCGGAATCCGACCTTTTTCTTAAATATCTCTATGTTTCTTTTGCCGGTGATTACAATTCTACCTTTTTCGTTATCTTTATTTCTATTGAACTTGCCAACAATTCCTATCTTTGCTAAAAGCAATATTGTATCTTTCATAAGTTTCTCATTAGAGAAAGATATAGAAATAATCGGCTGTTCATTATTATTAATATGAATTGACCCATCTGTATCAAAGAGTCCTCTCAATAGTGCACCTATCTCTTTTTCGTTACGGAAGAAAAGTGCTTCTGGAATTCTCTTTGTGTGTGTTGATCCTGAAATTCCATAATATTTGAAAAAATCTACTACGATTCTGCTATTTATTGACATGTCTTTACATACTTTTGAGCGCCCTGCTTGTCTTATATATGGTTTTACGTTGAATTCTTTTTCAAAAGTTTTTGTTACAAAATCTATAATTTCCTCGTCTGCATTAACTACTCGAATAGATGGAGATTTTTCTTGTATTGAGCCATCTCCTATTACGATACCGAAAAGTTCCATTATATCTTCGTTCAAGTCTTCTGGTATTTTGATATCATTATTGAGAGTCGTTTGCCATCTGTTTCCATTGAATTTAAAAGGAGGGATTTCTTTAATTATCCTTTTGGGTGTCAATTTTACAAACTCTTTTTTTGTTAGTGAACTAATATCTTCAAGCTCGAAGAATTGTCTCGTACGGTGATCGATTACCATCCCATTTTCTAATATTATTTTTTCCTTATACAGCAATAGTCGATCTCTTAAAGATAGCTCATCTGCTCTCTTTATTCCGTTATCGGTAGGGAATCTGTGATTAGGGCTGCAAATGATATTGAAATTATCCCCCTCTATTACGATATTTTCTTTTGAAACAATTTTTTCAACATGCGTTACTTTTGCAAAATTACCATTATCGGATAGAACTTCATCTCCTGTTTCTATATCTTTTATTTCCTTTATTCCATTTTTCGTTATTATCTTTGTCTTCTCTTCCAAACAAAAATATGGAGTCCCGTACTTTGCCGTTGCCTCCCATACGGGTTCAAGCACCGGATTATCCCAGTCAAAGTCCTTAGAAATATTCAAGGTTGGGATTGGGAAGGTATGTGGTCTCATATTACCGTCGCCTTCGATGTAAACTTCAAAGAGGGCTTTGTTTATTAAATCCATTTCTTTTTTGAACATCCCGTAAGTGTATTCTTTTATTGGTTTACCACCGATAATTACGGGCTTATCTTTTAAGAGTGGATGTGGTGTTAAATCCACAGTGATATTCGAGAAAGGCGACTGCCCGCCAGTCCTCATTGTTTGGTTCATATTATAGATAAACTCCTGGATTTGCTGTTTAACTTCCTTATAGGATAGTTTGTCGAAGTATACAAAAGGTGCTAAAAGAGTATCAAAAGAGGAAAATGCAACCGCACCCGCAGCCTCATTCTGGAGTGTGAAAAGGAAATTCATCATCTGCCCTAAGATTGAGGATAGATGTTTTGCAGGAGATGAGTATGGCTTACCTGGAACACCTCCAAAACCTCGTTTAATGAGGTCTTCAAGGTCCCACCCGACACAGTAGGCTCCAAGAAAACTGAGGTTATGTATATGCACAAAACCATCTTTATGGTAATCCGAGATTTTCTTTGGATATACCTTCTCAAGCCAGTAAATCTCCTCCGCCTTTCCGGTGATATACGCTTTTAGTCCTTGAATAGAGTAATCAATATTTGCATTTTCATGTACTTCCCAGGTTTCTTCTCCGATATATGCGTCAAATAATTCGGGTATATTAAGATGCTTTCTTAGTTCTCTTAATTCTCTTCTTTTTTCTCTGTAAATAATGAAAGCCTTTGCAGTCTGATAAAAGCCTTTTCGCATTAAAACTTCTTCGATTTTATTTTGAATTATCTCTATATTTACTGGCTCTTTTTCAAAAATTATCTCTTGAACTACGATGTTAGTTAGATATTCTGCTGTTTCTCTTCCAAATTCATGTGCAGCCAATCCTGCTTTCTCGATTGCCTTCGTGATCTTTTCTTTCTCAAAAGGAACAACTCTTCCATCTCTTTTTTGCACAAATTGTATCATAAACTCACCCCTTTTGCCTTATAGTGATAGGATATGGGAAAATTTCTGGAAATCCAATACATTTCGCAAGGTAATCTTTAAAAAGTTAAGTTTAATAAAGCCTTTTAAATAAAAAGAGCATCTATTTAAACAAGCAAATTTCGTAAAAAAGTGTAAAAAAAGTGCAAAAATCCATTTAAAACCTCTTGACATAAAGTAAAATTTGTATATATTAGAATTAAGCAAGTATTTATGCGGTTTCTTTAAAAGAGGCTGCATAAATACTTGAGAAAATAGATATGAGAAAGGAGGTGAAAACGGATGAACAAGCCAGAACTCGTTACAGCAGTTGCTGAGAAGACCGGCATGAAGAAGAAAGATGTCGAAGCAATGCTCGATGCATTCATTGAAGTCGTAAAAGAAACCCTAAAGAAAGGTGACAAAGTAGCACTCATTGGCTTCGGCACCTGGGCAACAAGAGAGAGAGCAAAGAGGAACGGTGTCAACCCCAGAACTGGAAAGAAGATTTCTATCCCAGCAAAGGTAGTTCCTTACTTCAAAGTTGGTAAAGAACTTAAAGATGCAGTTTCAAAGTAGTTTCCTAAGCCTTTTTATTTGGGGGCACAAGCCCCCTTTTTTATTTTTAAAGATCTTGCTTATAAATATTTTACTTAATGTAAAAAATTCGCTCTTGACTTTTGGATTTTTTTTCATATAATTCTTTCAATAAAATTTATAAGGGGTAAAAAAAACAGAAGAGGAGGCGAAAGATGAGTAGAAAAATCTTAGTGGTGCTACTTTTAGTAGTAGCACTCGTAAGCACAACCTTCACAGGTTGCAAAACCGCAGCACCAAGTACGATTAAAATTGGTGGTATTGGTCCGGTAACAGGCGAAGCATCTACATTTGGTGTCTCAACAAGGAACGGCTATGAGATGATGATCGAAGAGTGGAACGCAAAGGGCGGAGTTTTGGGTAAGAAGATTGAACTTGTCTTTGCAGATGACAAAGGAGACCCAACGGAGGGAGCAACAGCAGCACAGAAACTTATTAACGAGGATAAGGTCGTTGCAATCGCTGGTACTGTAATGAGTAAAGTTTCTCTTGCAATTGCACCTATTTGCCAGAATGCAGGTATCCCAATGGTTTCACCAACTTCAACAAACCCAAAGGTTACACAAGTTGGTGATTACATCTTCAGGGCATGCTTCATTGACCCATTCCAGGGAACTGTCGGTGCGATGTTTGCCTACAACAACCTCAATGCAAGAAAAGCAGGTGTTCTCTTTGATAACAGCAACGACTACACAAAGGGTCTTGCAGAGTTCTTTAGAGACAAATTTACACAACTTGGCGGTACTATTGTTGCATTCGAAGGGCACCCTGCAGGAACAACTGACTTTACACCATTCCTTACAAACATTCTTAAAGGAAAGCCAGATGTAATTTACTGCCCTGATTACTACAACGACGATGGCCTTATGGCAAAACAGGCAAGGGCTCTTGGTTACACTGGACCATTCCTTGGTGGAGACGGTTGGGATTCACCAGACCTTGTTAAAATTGGTGGGGATGCAGTTAATAACTCCTACTTTACAAACCACTTCTCCAAGGATGATAAGAGACCCGAGGTCCAAGATTTCGTAAAGAAGTATACAGCAAAATATGGGCAAGCACCCGATGCACTTGCAGCACTTGGTTATGATGCAATGGGATTGATTTTGCAGGCAATCCAGAATGCAGGCTCTACTGATGGTGCAAAGATTAGAGATGCACTAAAGAATATCGAATACCACGGTGTTTCAGGCGTAATCAAGTTTGATGAAAATAGAAACCCAGTAAAGCCTGCTGTTATTATTAAGATCGAAAACGGAAAGCAGGTATATGTAACAACCGTAAACCCATAGAATAGACATCTTTTTGAAGGCAGGAGCTTATGGCTCCTGCCCTTTTTTAAAGGGAAGGTGAAAAATGAGCAATATATTTAACTTGCAACAGTTAATAAACGGAATCCAGCTTGGAAGTGTTTATGCACTTATTGCAATTGGTTATACACTTGTTTATGGAATTATTAAATTGGTAAACTTTGCTCATGGCGATTTCTATATGATTGGTGCATATGCTTCTTACTTTGCAATAAACTTTTTGATGGCACAACGCCTTGGGCAAAGTTCATTAATAGTGATTGCCCTTCTTGTAAGCATGACTGCAGGTGCACTTGTTGCATTCCTTTCAAACAGGATTGCTTACAGGAAGTTAAGATACAAGCCGAGATTGTCAGCCCTTATTACTGCAATTGGAGTTTCAATGTTTCTTGAGTACTTTACATCGGCAGTCCCTGCGATAGGGCCTTCATACAGGCCATTTCCTCAGTTTATATCGCTCAAAGATTTTAACATAGGAACAGTTCACTTTACTAATTACCAGATAATTAATGTTTCCATTGCGGTAGTTTTGATGCTTGTCCTTACATACATTATCTTCTACACACGCCTTGGGATGGCAATGAGAGCATCTTCTCAGGATAAGGATGCCTTAAGGCTTATGGGTATCGACCTTGAGAGGATAATCGACCTTACCTTTATCATTGGTGGTGCCCTTGCTGGGGCAGCAGGTCTTCTTGCAGGTCTTACCTATCCAAGAATTGTCCCTTATATGGGTATCGTTCCGGGATTAAAAGCCTTTATAGCGGCGGTTTTGGGTGGCATTGGAAATATTGGTGGAGCAATGCTTGGAGCATTTATTCTTGGAATAGCCGAGGTATTTGGGTATGCAATTAACTCAATTATTGGGGAAGGTATTGCATATTTAATTTTGATTATAGTTCTTATTTTCCTTCCTCAAGGATTGTTTGGAAAGAAGACAGGAGAAAAGGTGTGATATGAAAATCCTAACTAAAAATAGGTTACTTTTCTTGTATGGTTTAGTTCTTTTTGCTGTAATTCAAATTTTGTATCTTGTCGGAATCCTCAATAACTATTACATGCAGATTATTGATATTGCACTTATTAACATTATTCTTGCTACAAGTTTAAACATGATTAATGGATTTACAGGACAGTTTTCCCTTGGACATGGTGGATTTATGGCGGTTGGTGCATATACTGCGGGAGTTCTCACAACTTTGATATGGAAAGTTGCAGGAATGCCTTCGGTTCCAAAGTTCTCCCTTTTTATAATTGCGGTTCTTCTTGCAGGCGTTGTTGCAGCGATTGTTGGTGTCCTTATAGGTATTCCAAGCTTGAGGCTAAGAGGCGATTATCTTGCAATAGTCACTCTTGCTTTCCAGGAGATAGTCAAAGTTGCAGTTAATGCTATCGATTATGTTGGTGGACCAAGAGGGCTTTTGGGTATTCCGAGGCTTTCAACTTTTCCTGTTATTTTCTTTTTTACATTGATTTCAATCTTTGTAATGAAAAATATAATCTACTCAACAGTTGGTAGGGCAATGAAGTCAATAAGAGAGGACGAAGTTGCTTCAGAACTTGTCGGTGTGAATACTACTAAATACAAAGTTATGGCGTTTTCTATTGGTGCATTCTTTGCAGGTATTGCCGGCGCATTGCTTGTGCATATCCTTCAACTCGCACATCCTACAATGTTCTCTTTTACAAGCCCGAGTATTGCAGGACCTTTGAGTATTCTTACAATGGTCTATATTGGTGGCGCTGGAAGTATTAGTGGTTCTATCCTTGCTGCAGTTATTCTTACAGTGCTTTCAGAATTGTTGAGGCTTGGTATTGATTTCATAAACAATCTCCATTTCTTGCCTTTTACAGTTGGTCCTGAATGGAGAATGGTAATCTATGCAGTGCTTCTTATAGTTGTAATGCTTTACAGAACTGAGGGCATTATGGGTCAGAGGGAATTTAAGATTCTTGTTCCAGAAGAGGAGGAAAAAAATGCAACGGGTGGCGCTTAAACTTGATTCAGTAACTCATTACTTCGGTGGACTTCGTGCTGTTCACAACTTTAACCTCGAACTTCCAGAAGGTGCGCTGTGGGGGCTTATTGGACCAAACGGTGCTGGCAAAACAACAATCTTTAACCTCATAACCGGAGTCTATGTCCCAACAGAAGGAAAGATATATTTTTATGATAAAGACATAACTACCTACAAGCCACATGAGGTAGTTGCAGTTGGTATTGCAAGGACATTCCAGAACCTGAGGATTTTTGGAAATCTTACAGTGCTCGATAACATTCGTATTGCAGGTCACTACCGATTGAAATACGGGCTTGCTGATGCAATTATAAGGACACCTTCTTACTACAGGGAGGAAAAATCAATAACTGAAGAGAGCCTTGAGCTTCTTGATACATTTAAATTAGGAGATAAAGCATACCTTCCCGCAAAAGCGCTACCTTATGGTGAATTAAGAAGGCTTGAAATCGCCCGTGCTCTTGCAACACACCCAAAATTACTTCTCCTCGATGAGCCTGCAGCAGGTATGAACCCGAAGGAAGTTTTAGATCTTATGGAAATGATCCTTTGGATTAGAAACCACTTTAAAGTTACTATATACCTTATAGAACACCACATGCAGGTCGTTATGGGCATTTGTGAGAGAATAAAGGTTATGGATTTTGGAGAAACAATTGCAGAAGGCACACCCACGGAGATCCAGAACAACCCTCGTGTAATTGAAGCGTATCTTGGGAGGAAGGCAAATGTTAAAGGTTAATAATCTTGAAGTTTACTACGGTGCAATAAAAGCACTTAAGGGAATAAGCTTTGAAGTTAAAGGCGGGACGATTGTAACACTAATTGGCGCAAATGGTGCTGGTAAAACAACCACACTTAGGACAATATCTGGTCTTGTAAAACCACGTTCAGGAACAATATTCTTTAAGGATGTCGATATAACCAAGATGGAACCTCATATGATAGTTCAACTTGGTATTGTTCATGTGCCCGAAGGAAGAAGGGTTTTTCCAGATCTAACCGTAAGAGAAAATCTCGAACTTGCTGCATGGACCTTGAAGGACAAGAGTAGATTCAAAGAAAAACTTGAAGATGTTTTTGAACTATTCCCAAGATTAAAGGAAAGAGAAAAGCAACTTGCAGGGACGCTTTCTGGTGGCGAACAGCAGATGCTTGCCTTTGGTAGGGCACTTATGGTTGATGCAGACCTGATAATGATGGATGAGCCTTCTATGGGACTTGCACCTGTTTTGGTTGAGGAGATCTTTGATACAATCGTAAAGATTAACAAGGAAGGTAAAACCGTCCTCCTTGTAGAGCAGAACGCAGAGATGGCGCTTGAAATTGCACATTACGCATATGTTCTTGAAGTGGGTAGTATTGCACATGAAGGACCTGCAAAAGAACTGAAGGAAGACCCAAAAGTTAAGGCAGCGTATCTTGGCGCTTAATTTTACTAAGATATTTATATTTAATCTAGGGCACCTGTTGGTGCCCTTTTTTATTTAAGTTTCTTCTGGACAATTTCCTTTATTTTATCTCCATCAACAATACCTTTGAATTTCTCCATTGCTACTTTCATTACTTTTCCAAAGTCTTTCTTATCTTTTGCGGAAACTTCTTCGATTATTTTATCGATCTCTTTTTCTATTTCTTCTATATCGGGAACTTTTGGAAGATACTGCTTTAGAACCTCAAGTTCCTTCTTTTCTTTATTAGCAAGGTCTTCACGGCCTCCTTGTAAGTACATTTCGATTGCTTCTTCTCTCTTTTTAATTTCTTTTCTAATAATTTCTATTAAGTCTCCCTCTTGAAGCGCTTTACCCAATCCCTTTAACTCGATTTCCTTGTACTTAATCTGGGACTTAATCATATTAAGGACACTTGCCTTAATTTCGTCCTTTTCCTTCACTGCCTGTATGTATTCTTTTTGGATTCTCTCAATAAGTTCCATTTTTACCTCCTTATGTAATTATACTAACATTGTAATTTTATGCTATAATATAAAAGATTATGGAATATTTTTTGAGGCTGTTAAAAGTCTTTGACTTATTCTACGGGATTTTTTCCCTGTTTATTATTATAGTCATAATAGGCATTACATACTTCATAAAGGGACTCGGTATGGGTCCCTATATTTATTTTATGGGAGGAAAAGATGAAGATTCTTGTAATTAACCCAGGGTCAACCTCAACAAAGATTGCAGTTTTTGATGACGAATCTTCAGTTTTAGAAAAGACAATAAGGCACTCATCAGAGGAATTAAAGGATTTTAAAAACATTATCGAGCAGTATGATTTTAGGGTCAAGGTAATCGAAAATGTCCTTAAAGAAAATGGCTTTAAGCTGGAAGACTTTGACGCTTTTGTAGGTCGTGGTGGGCTACTTCATCCAATCGAGTCTGGAACTTACAGGGTAAATGAAGCGATGCTTGAAGACCTTAAAGAATGTAAATACGGAGAGCATGCTTCAAACCTTGGTGCTATTATTGCATATAACCTTGCAACAAAGGTTAACAAACCTGCCTATATCGTTGATCCAGTTGTTGTTGATGAGATGGAGCCTCTTGCAAGATACTCAGGACTCAAAGGCATCGAAAGAAAATCAATCTGGCATGCTTTAAACCAAAAGGCGGTTGCAAGAAGGGCTGCAAAGGATCTTCACAAAAAATACGATGAAGTTAATTTAATTGTGGTTCATCTTGGTGGTGGCATATCGGTTGCTGCACACAAAAAAGGAAGAACAGTTGATGTAAATAATGCACTCAATGGTGACGGACCTTTTGCTCCAGAGCGTGCAGGGGGGCTTCCCACGATTAGCCTTGTTGACCTCTGCATGAGTGGCAAATACACATACGAAGAGATGAAAAAACTCCTTGCAGGTAAGGGTGGTCTTGTATCACACCTCGGCACGAACAATGCAATAGAGGTAGAGGAGCGTATTGAAAAAGGCGATGAGTATGCAAAACTTGTTTATGAAGCAATGGCATATCAGGTTGCAAAGACTGTTGGAGAAATGGCAGCAGTATTAAAAGGAGAAGTTGATGCAATAATTTTAACAGGTGGACTTGCTCGTTCTAAGATGCTTACAGAGTGGATAAAGGAACGCACAAGTTTTATTGCACCGGTCTTGCTATACCCTGGTGAAGATGAAATGAGGGCACTTGCAGAAGGTGCACTGCGTGTGTTGAAAGGAGAAGAAAAAGAGAAAATCTATGAAAGAATTTGATGTAAGAAAACTTTTAGAAAAAAGGACACAGATAATTACAGGGCGTATTGGTTCTGGGAAAACAGAAGTTGCAATTAATCTTGCAATAAAGTTGAAGAGTCTTGAAATACCAGTGAAACTCTTTGATATGGATATCGTTAAGCCGTATGTAAGGATTAGGGATGTTGTCGATAAACTTTCTCCTTATGGGCTTGACCTTGTCCTTCCACCCCCTCTTACAAGAGCACTTGATGTGCCGGTGTTTCCTCAAGATGTTATTTCTCAACTTATGGATAAGGAATCCTACCATGTTATTGATGTTGGAGGAGATGCATACGGTGCAGGAAGTATTGCCCAGTTTAGAAATTTCTTTGAAGACTCATACAACATGCTTTTCGTGGTAAATACAAAAAGACCCTATACTGAAACAAAAGAGCAGATCCTTAAAGAGATAGAGACAATCCAAAATGCTTCAAAACTCAAGGTGACACATCTTGTCTTGAATACAAATTTGCGTTGGGAAACAACATACGAAATTATAAAAGAAGGCTTTTTAATACTGAGTGAAGTTTCCAGGGAACTTTCAATTCCTATCCTTTTTGGTTGTGTTGATGAGTTAAAATTGTCTTTAATGGATTCTCTTGATGTGGATGTATTTCCACTCAAATTATTTGTAAGTCCAATTCCAATATAAGGAGGTATGTTTAATGGAACCAAAAGTAATTATTGATGAAGAGAGGTGCAAAAGTTGTGGCCTCTGTGTAAGTGTATGTCCAAAACATGTGTTAAGGATCTCAGACAGAATCAACCTTAAAGGTTACCATCCAGTCGAACTTTTTGATAACGAAGGTTGTATCTCTTGTGGTTTCTGCTACATTATGTGCCCTGACAAGGCAATTGTTGAAGTAAGAAGACCCGAGAAGGTCGGGGTTTAGGAGGTAATTATGGGAGAAAGGCTTTTAATGAAAGGGTCAGAAGCACTTGCTGAGGCAGCGATTAGGGCAGGTGCTCAGATTTTCTTTGGTTATCCAATTACACCACAGAACGAAACACCTGAGTATTTCTCAAGGCGAATGCCGGAGTTAGGGCGTAAGTATGTCCAGGCAGAGAGTGAAGTTGCATCTATTAATATGGTTTATGGTGCTGCAGCAACGGGGACAAGAGTTATTACTACATCCTCAAGCCCTGGTATAAGCCTTATGCAGGAAGGCTTTAGTTACATCGGAAATTCGAATGTCCCATGCGTTGTTGTTAATGTTATGCGTGGAGGTCCCGGTCTTGGGAATATTGCACCTGCACAGGGAGATTATTTCCAGGCAACAAAAGGTGGCGGTCATGGTGATTATCACTCAATTGTCCTTGCACCACATACAGTTCAGGAACAGTGCGACCTTATGTACGACGCATTTGAACTTGCAGAGAAGTATCGAATTATGGTGGTTGTTCTTTCAGATGGTCTTTTAGGACAGATGATGGAGCCTGTTGAATTTAAAGATTGGGTTGATGTGAGCAAACTCAAAACACCTGATTGGGCAATTGTTGGAAAGGGAGATAGACCAAGGAACCTGATAAGTTCATTCGAATTAGACCCAGAAGGTCTTGAAAAGATGAACCTTGCACTGCAGGAGAAATACAAGAAGATTGCCGAAAACGAAACAAGATACGAATTATATATGATGGATGATGCAGAATATGCTCTCACCGGCTTTGGAACGGTTGCAAGGATAATGAAGACAACAGTTAAAATGTTGAGAGAAAAAGGCATAAAAGCAGGCTTGATAAGACCAATTACTGTTTGGCCGTTCCCGTATAAGGTGTATGAAGATTTTGCAGACAAAGTAAAATTCTTCTTTGATGTGGAGATGAACGAAGGACAGATGCTTGAAGATGTAAAACTTGGGGTAAATGGTAAGAAGCCTGTCCTCTACTATGGAAGGCTTGGCGGTGTTGTGCCTACAGCAGAAGAAATATACAAGCAATTTAGGCTTCATTTAGGAGGTTGCTAATGAAACTTATATATAAAGCACCAGAGACATTTACAAAGAAACCCACAACTTATTGCCCTGGTTGTACTCATGGGATTGCTCACAGGCTCATTGCAGAATTATTAGAGGAAATGGACCTTGTAAAAAAGGCAGTTATTGTTTGGCCGGTTGGTTGTTCAGTATTTGGTTACGATTTCATTGATACAGATGCAACAGTTGCAGCACACGGAAGGGCATGCGCAATGGCAACAGGTATAAAGAGGGCACATCCTGAAAGTTTTGTTATCACATATCAGGGCGACGGTGACCTTGCATCCATTGGTATGGCAGAGACAGTCCACGCTGCAGCAAGAGGCGAACTTATTACAACAATATTTATTAATAACGGAAACTTTGGAATGACCGGGGGGCAGATGGCACCAACGACTCTTATTGGACAGGTTACAACAACATCACCCTACGGAAGAAAGCCAGAAGTAAATGGGTTTCCAATACATGTAGCTGAAATGCTTGCAACTCTTGATGGTCCTGCTTACATTGCAAGGGCTTCGCTTGACTCTCCGCAGCACATAAATCAAGCAAAGAATTTTATAAGGAAGGCATTTAAGGCACAACTTTTAGGCTTGGGTTATTCACTTGTGGAACTTGTTTCGACTTGTCCAACAAACTGGAAGATGACGCCAGTTGAAGCACTTGAAAGGGTAAGAAAGGAAGTTCTTCCAGTATTCCCAATTGGTGAATTCAGGGTTGTAAAGGGGGTTGAATAATATGGAAAAAGGAGTGGTTATAGCAGGTTTTGGTGGTCAGGGTGTAATGCTTGCAGGAGAACTCCTTGCAGAGGCAGGAAAAGACGAGGGGAAATATGTAACATTCCTTCCATCCTATGGACCAGAGCAGAGAGGCGGGACTGCAAACTGCCATGTGATTATTTCAGATGAAGAAATTGCATCCCCTGTAATTGATAGACCAGAAGCAGCGATAATCCTTAATCTTCCATCCCTTGACAAATACGAACCTTTGATGAAAGAAAATGGGATTATGATTCTCAATAAAACTCTCATTCCAAGAGAAGTAAAAAGGAGCGATGTCCGAGTCATTCAAATTGATGCGCACGATGTTGCACGAAAACTCGGGTCTGAAAGAGTTGTTAATATGATTCTTCTTGGGGCATATGTGGAGGTTGAAAAACCAGTCTCCCTTGAATCGATAAAGGAAGCCCTCAAAAAATACCTTACAGGAAGAAAGGCGGAACTCCTTGAGGTTAACATCAAGGCTCTTGAAGAAGGAAGCAAAATTGCAAAAGATTTTTTAGGAGGCTAGGGTGAAGGTAGTAAAGCCTGAAGAATTAAAGCCTGAACCAGTTGAATTCAATGGGGCATATATCCCTGGCGTGACTATTCGGTGGCTCATCAAAAAGGAAGATGGGGCAGAGCGTTTTGCAATGAGGTATTTTGAACTTGAACCTGGTGCTGTAATTCCAGAGCACCACCATGAGTGGGAACATGAGATCTTCATTCTTCAAGGAAAACTCATTATAACCGAGGGAACAGAAGAGCGTGTAGTTGAAGGAGGCACGGCTGTTTTCATAAAGCCCAATGCACCTCACTCATACAAAAATATTGGCGACACAAAAGCCTTGATGCTCTGCCTTATTCCCTACTTAAAACTCTAAGATGGATTTTGTGGGGAAGTCCGTCTTGGTTGTAGGTGGCTCTTCCGGGATTGGGAGGGCCACCTCCTTACTTTTAAAAAGCCATGGGGCAAATGTCCTTGCAACAGGGAGAAGTGACACTCATATTGAGGAAACACTGAAATTAAATCCGGCAATTTCTTTTCTCAAGGCATCACTTCCAGAGGATAGTAATAAGGTTGTAAATTGGGTAAGAAAAAATGTAGATTCGCTTCACGGTGTTGTGTTTTCTCAGGGCGTAATCTATACCGAGCCATTTGAAACCTTTAGAGACCACGAACTTGAGGAAATGTGGAAGGTAAATGTCGAATCATCCTTTAAGATTTTGCGTGACCTTATTCTGCTTTTTAAAGAAGGAGGAAGTGTCGTATTCATATCTTCAATTGATGTATTTTTTGGGGAATCTGCTCCTTCTTCTGGCTATGCACTAACAAAGGCTTCTTTGATTGGTTTAACAAACGCCCTTGCATTTGAACTTGGAAAGTATAAAATAAGAGTTAATACTATCTTACCAGGGCTAATAAGGACGAATATGACAGAAGATTTTTTTAAAAGCGAATTTGATAAAGAAAGAAGCGAATTTTTAAAGAGAGTGCCTCTTGGACGTGCAGGAACTCCGGAAGAGGTTGCAAAACTCATTGCGTTTTTGTTGTCGGAGGACTCATCCTACATTACAGGTAATAGCATTTTTATAGATGGGGGGTACCATACGGCATGAGGTTTTTTCACCTTGCAGATTTGCATATAGGGTTTCCCTTAAAAAACGGAGAAAATAATTTTAATTTTCAAAATACGCTTGATTTTGTTATCGAAAAGGCAAAAGAATACAAAGTTGATTTAGTAGTTATTGCAGGGGATGTATTTCATAAAAGAGATCCCGAGGTAAGAGACGAAAAACTCTTTGCACGATTTGTGAATGCCCTTGCAGAATCGAACATAGAAATTTTAATAGTAACGGGCAATCACGAAGGGGCGCCTTTTAGGGAGCGCTCTATACACCTTGACCTTTATAACGAATTGCCCCTTAAATTTATACATATAAGCAAGACACCCGAAGTTATAACCATAAAAGGAGTGAATTTTCTAACGCTTCCATATCCGTTTAAGACAAACATTCTCTCAAAGGAAGAGTATAGGGATAAAAGTGAAGATGAGGTTTTGAACATCCTTAATAGAAGGCTACTTTCCATAGTTGATGAGTTGATTTCCGAAGTAAACGGCGAAAAGAATATCCTTGTTGCGCATATGCCTGTTTCTGAAGGTGTTATTGGATTTGAACAGTACATAAATTTTTCAAAAGAATTGCCCCTCTCAATTGAGGAACTTGATAGAAGTAACATTATTTATTATGCTCTTGGACATCTTCACAAAAATCAGATTCTAAAAAGCCGAAAGTATGAGCACACATTTGCATACCCTGGGTCTCTGGATAGGCTTGATTTTGGCGAGGAAAACGACCCTAAGGGATTCTTTTTTGTTGAGGTTGAAGATTCCTTAAAGGCAATTGAATTTATAGAAAATCCATTTGCAAGAAAGTTCTATACAATTCAAATCGAAAATGACTCTTCATTTGATAATATTAATTTTGAAAAGATAAAGGATTCAATCGTGCGTGTTGTAGTGAAAGGCAACCTCGAGGATGAGGGAAAATTAAGAACTCTTATTGACAAACTCAAGAATAGCGCATATGTTTTTACTCAGGTTATTGACGAAAGAGACACAGGTGCAGTAGTCCTTTCATCTGTAAGCGAGGTGGACCCAATGAAGGCAATAGAAGAATACCTTGATAAGTCGAAAGATGCAAGGCTAAAGAAACTAAGGGAAAGAATATTAGAGGAAGCAAGAAACATATTAGGAGAGTTAAATGCTTAGAAAAGGTTTTGCAAGTGTTTCGATTATTGCTTTAATTACCGTGATTGTTCTTGATACGCTTGTTCTTCTTTCAATTCCGCCAAATCCATCTGATAGCGTTCTCCGTGCAAAGTTTATTGAGGTTGCAAAAAAATACAACATCCCTTCGGTCATCCTTATGGGGATTGCATACACTGAATCTGGCTGGAAACAGTTTGATGCAACAGGTGCACCAATAATTCACACCAATACTGATGGCTCTATTGATATTGGTATCATGCAAATAAATTCAACGGGGCGTTCTGACCTTGACAGGCTTGAGACTGACATATTTTACAATATCGAAGTTGGTGCAAAGATACTTGATGGCAAGTGGAAAATCACTCCAGCAATAGGCGATTCCGACAGGAATATCCTCGAAAACTGGTATTACGCAATATGGGCGTACAATGGATTCTCTTACACAAATCATCCTCTAAATCCACAGGGAAGGCACTATCAGGACAAGGTTATTGATAACATTGGGAAACTCATCATTGGTGACGATGGGCAGCCACTCTGGACCCCTGTTAAGATTACAAAGCCCGACCCAACAAAGATAACAAATCCACCTTCCTATATTGATACTCCTACACCATACCACTTTGGCGACCTTTACGAGAACCCAACCGATAACGCACGCATTGTGCAAGCAAATACCGACCTTATTATGCAAACAAAAACAGACACACACCTTCAATTTCTCATACAGAATGTTGGCACATCAACATGGCAACCTTCAATTTTTTCGAATCCATACTCTGTGAAACTTACACTTGTATCCAACAACACAAAAATCGAAAAAACAATTCCCATAGGAAGTAAAGTTCAACCTGGCGAGACATACCTTTGTGATTTTGTTGTAAATGTAGATAATCCTGGTACCTACGATGCAACCTTAGAGTTTTATAACGGAGGGAATGCCTTTGGGCAGAAAGTTAAAACGAGTGTTACTTTTGAAGACTTTGATTTTTCGGATCTGAATAGTGGAAATATTACAACCTCAAACTACACGATAAATCTTTCATACAAAACGAATCTTACGGACAATTTTATCCCCTACCTTTTTGTAAAATATATAAATAATGGATCGGTTTTATCTACCGATTTAATTAAAGGCAGTATCGAAAACGGCGTTATAAACTTCTCGTTTTTGCCAAATTTCAAAGTACCTTCAAGTGTGACGATTGAAGCATATCTATCTTTCTCGACTTCTCAAAACCTCACAAGCACTTTTTCCTACTTCTACAAAGGCACATACTCAGTTTCTTTTAGCCCTGTAGATGGCATAATAATTGATTCTTATCCTGATGCTATGATTTCAGTTGATGGCACTAATACAAATTTAAAAACACGTGCATTTGTTCCATTGACGCAAGGTGCACACACGATATTACTTACAAGAGACAACTACAACCCATACACATTGAATTATAACTATACAGGCTTTGATTATGTATTTGCAAATCTTACACAGTTGTCAAGGCTGCAACCACAGGCAAGCACAACGAATTTTGACTTTGGAACTCTCAAAGGAAACGAAGCAAAATTTATGAATGTTTCTATTTCCGCACCCGACATAACAAACACGATGTTCCTTACCTCAACCTCAAAGGTATTTTCCTTCTATCCTTCATCTATTAAAGGGAGAGGTGTTATAACTATTATTGCAGATGCAAGATGGGGTAATATTGGTGCAAACTCTGGAAGTATAACCTTCTCCTATAATGGCATAAAAAATGCAGTGAATTTGAAATCGGTAATCGAAGTTATTGGTGCAAACCTTGTCCCTACACCTTCAAGCATCACCGTAAGAGTGCCTGACCAAATTACCTTTGATGTAATTTTAAACACGAATACGCCTCTTAAAAATATTTCATTTACAGTTGCGTATCCCAGGGATAACATTACTTTTGTAAATTACACCTCAAATTACCTAACTCTTTCAAATAATGACGGTAACCTCACATTTTCAGGCGATGTAACAGGAGTTTCAAGTGGGACTTCTATTCTTACCCTCACTTTCACTTCTATAAAGGAAAGCGGGAACAAAGTCCTCATAAGTTTTACAAATTTGAGTGCAACAAACGGAACACAGGTTAATGTTATAGGAACGCCATTAGAACTTACTATTCTCCCTGTATTTGTGAAGCCTTCAAAGGTCGAGGGCATAACTCTTATTAATAATGTCTCAAAGGTTGAGTTCTCGTTTAATGGTAGTATCGCAGGCTCTTACAGGATCAAGGATTACGAAATTTATCGAAGCAAAACAAACAATTTATCCGATGCATTTTTTATTGGTGAAACAAAAGAGTTGCACTTTGAGGATAAGGGACCTTTTGAACAAGGAACAACTTATTACTACTGGGTTATAGCGGTTGATGAAAAGGGAAATTCATCCGACCCATCAGACCCATTTGCAGTGAAGCCAATAATCTTCTCTGACTCCAGGGTCAACTCGGTTAAACTTGAATTTTACATAAACTCTCAAAACTACTACATAAACGGCATCCCAATGAAGATGGATACACAACCTGTAATTATAGGAGGTAGAACTTTTGTCCCTGTCCGTTTCATTGCAGAACCGCTCTATGCACAGGTTATCTGGAAAGCCGATACCAAAACTGTCATAATTGCTCTTAAAGACAAAATAATCGAACTCTACATAGGAAATCCTCTTGCCTCTGTAAATGGAGTTCCAACACCTATCGATAAAGATAATCCGCAGGTTGCTCCATTTATAAAGGACGGAAGGACTATGCTTCCCTTGCGCTTTATTGCTGAAAACTTTGGCGCAGAAGTTCTGTGGGATTCTAATCTCAAAAAAGTTACAATTATTTATAATTCAACATCGCACTAAGGAGTTTATATGAAGAAAGTTGATGTTCATGAAGCAGTAGGTAAAACTCTTGCAACTGATGTAACAATAATTGAAGGACTAAATAAAAGTGTCCTTTTTAAACGCGGTCATAAAATTTCTCAAGATGACATTCCAAAACTTCTTTCAATTGGAAGGCACTATGTGTGGATTGAGGATAACGGCAGTCCTTTTGTCCATGAGGATGACGCCGGGCGCTTTATTATGGAAGCAATAAAAGGCGAGAACCTCGACATTACAGAGCCCGAGGAATCAAAAGTAAAACTTGTTGCAAAACAAAATGGTATTTTACTCGTTAACGCAGAAGGTCTATTTAAAATAAATGAAATTGACGACATAGTCGTTGCAACAAAGAAGCCCCTCGCCTTCGTAAAACAAGGGACACCTGTTGCAATAGGAAAAATTATGCCGAAGGAAATATCTCCCGATGTGCTTTCAGAGGTTGAAAAAGTCGCAAATGCTTATAGACCGATAATAGATTTGAAGCCCATAGTTCCACATAAGATAGCGCTTTTCCCTGTGGGCAACGAGTTTATCGAAGGGCTTAGAGAAGAAGTTTTAAGTGTTAGAGTTAAAGAATATCTCGAAAGTCTCGGACAAGAAGTAATTATGAGAGAAATTCTCCCCGATGATGATTTAAAAATAAAAGATGCAGGACTTAAGGCACTTAATGATGGCGCAGACATAGTTATTTATATGGGAGGGATGGCAGTTGACCCTGATGATAGAACAGTTGCGGGAATAAAACTTATGGGGGTTGAGGTTGTGAAGTACGGTATCCCAATTTTCCCTGGATTTACTTTTCTTGTAAGTTACTTTGGCGAAAAAGTTATTCTTGGTATCCCATCGTCCTCTGGAATAGCGAAAGAAAACACCAGCTTCCATTTCCTTATGCCCATAATCCTCTCAAATTACAAACTGACAAAAGAAATCCTTATTAAGTTTTCCCTTGGCGGATATTTGTAAAAAATTTTT
>JAEMPV010000111.1 GCA_022759145.1 Caldisericum sp. | reverse complement strand
GTGAGGTGTCATCGCGAACCGTTTATACGGGGGACGACACTTTATATTGTTTTCCTAAAATGTTATTGTGATCTTTTTAGTTACACCATCCCAATTAACAGAACACCCAAGAGCTTCTGCTATAAATCTCAATGGTAGCATAGTTCGACCGTTTATAATTTTGGGGACAACATTTGAATCTGATGAATCAATGGGCTTCATTACTCCGTTAACTCTTGCAATATTCTTTCCAATCCATAGTTCAACAGTATTTGAGCCTAAAGTTATAGTAACTTTACTTTCTATGGGATCCCAGCTAATACTTCCTCCAAGTGCTTCAATAATTGGTCTTATAGGAACAAATGTCCTGTTGTTTAAGACAACAGGCGATGACTCAAGGTATCTTTTTTCTCCATTTACAAAAAACGTAGATTTTCCTATATAAAGTTCAATAGTCGTTTTCGAATTTTTTAAGTCCCAGACAATTTTAACAGGGTCTGTTTGAAATGGTGGAACCGTTGGATTTTCGGAAACAGCTTGTAAAGTTACATTGTAAACATTTCCTTTTTGGATGTTTGGAAAATCTTTTAAATTAATCTCAATAGGTCCAAAGGAAAGTGAGTTTGAGGTAAAATTGTATATCTTTGTGGTGTTATCAATTGTTACTATAAGTTTAAAAGTTTTAATTGGTGGCATAGAATCAAAAGTCCCGATAACTTTGAAAGAAGTAGCTGCAACTGTAGACCCCTTAGCTGGATAAACTATATGCATATTAAAATCATCTGCCTGGACTTTGGCTATTCCCATCATAATAACTGCAATAAAAACGAAAATTACTATGATTTTTTTCATATCAAACCTCCTTGTAATAAAAAATGGGTGGAGACTTAATCCCCACCCAATCATCAATGCTATGGTTGTCTTGTAAAAGTAATTGTCCCAGGCGAATCAACATATATAAGATAGCCAACGCCTGGCAAAAGATTGCTTGTAGATGCAACCTTCCACATACTCCCATCCCAGTAAAGGATCTGCTTTATATTTGATGTTGAAGAAAGACTACTGCCTTTTATGAACGGATTTCCTATAAGCTGGTAAGAGCCTGCGACAGTTATAGAGAAAGGCGAAGCAACTTCGTTACCTGTGATGGTAATGTCTTTTGGTGAATCCACATTATTCACAAGATAACCAAGTCCAGGCTTTAATGTTTGAGCATTCTGCCACAATGTCCCATCCCAGAAAAGCACATTTTTGCAATTAAGAGTAGATGCAGGTATCTCAAAGGGAACAGCAATTATGCTCCATCCTGAAGGTATGTGCAGAGTAAATGTTGAGGCTGTCGGTTTCCAGATAATGTTCCTTATACCGGTTTGGAATGGTGGTATTGTGGGGGCTTGTGTAAGGACCTGAAGAGTTACATTATAAGTCTCGTTAACTTTAATTGATGTAAAGTCTGTCATCTTTACTTTAATAGGTCCAAAGGATTTTCCAGTTGCTACGAATTGATAAATGCGAGTTTCTCCATTTACTTTAACAACAAGATTGAAATTAGAAGATGATTCTATGTCCAATGTGCCCGAAACTTCAAACTCGCTTGTAGTTATATTATCATTTTCTTTAGGATTCGTTATATGGATGTTTATGTCATCTGATGAGGTTTGGTTGGTGCTATCTTGTTTGTATCCAAAGTTCCTTACAACAGAATTGCCATTTGAAATTGTTACTGAAGTTTTGTTATCCTTTACACCATCATCCTCAAAAGTTTCAATCATGCCGTTAGGCTGAGCAACCTCGATTATGTATGTGCCATCGGTAAGGTTGTTGAAGTTATAACTTCCACTTGCATCAGTAACGGTGGTTCCTATAATTGTGCCCTGTGAATCCTTGAGAGTAATGCTTACATTTGGAATTCCTGCTTCACCTGAATCAAGTAAGCCATTACCATTTGCATCGTTCCAGATTTTTCCACTAATAGTTCCGTAAACTGATGGTGGATTTTGGTTAGACTCATTATAATAGATTGCAACATTTATGTTCTTGCCGTTTGTTCCTAATGGTCTTGTATGGTCAAGCCCGATGAACCTCCCCTGAGAATCTTGCCATAGTGCACCTTTCAAGAAGTTGTATTTCTGTTCATCCCAGGTTTTGAAGTCATCAAGCAACAAGCCACCCGTATCCCCAGAGTTTGGATTTAAACACCAGAAAGTGTAGTTAATCTTGTTTTTAATAATAAAGTCCCTTAGATAAGTCATCCACTTTTGGTTGCTTCCGTTATCTAATTTTCCACCCCACTCTCCTATAAGAAGTGGAGCAATATTCTGTGTCCTTATGAAATCCCAGTTTGGTCCCCAGCAATCATTATAAAGGGTATCCATTGTAAAGTCTTTATTAAACCATGGTTGATTCCATACGCTTGGACCGTAATCGTGAGGCGAATAAACAACCTTGTTTTGATAAGTTCCGAGGTTTATAGGATAATCTTTTACACCTCTCAAATTTCCTCCCCACCAGTTTAGATAATACTGACTTGCATCTGTTGATGTCCAGGTTTTACCATCTTTTGGATATGCTTCAACACCTTCTATTACTATTAAAAGATTTGGGTTTTTGTTGAGGACTCTAAGAGCGCAGGTTTCTGCTGTATATTTCCAGTTGTTTATGTCAGTTGAATTGTCCCACTTTGCAAATTGTCCTGACCAGGGTTGCCCATGTGGCTCGTTTTTCAAATCAAAAGCAAGCACTGTGTCGTCATTTTTGTATCTGTCAGCAAGCCATTCGCATGCCTTAAAATAATCTTCGGGCTTTATATTATCCTTGTACCAGAGTGGATAAGTGTAATCGTCAGGCTTTATGCTGTGAATATCAAACATTATTTTTAAGCCAACTTCTTTTGCAGTCTTTACAAAGTAGTCTAAAACCTGTAAACTGTTTAATCCTTGAAGTTCTGGATTTGCATAGTAGTTTATGTTAGGGGATGGATATACACCATTTGACCAATTCAGTATAAGCTCTGCATAAATAGGAAGCCTAATAAAATTAAAGCCTCTATTCGCAACTTCTGTAAGTGTACTTTTTAGATTTACACTCCACAATCCGTGGACAACATTTGCATTTGTTTCAAAGCCAAACCAGTTTAAACCTGTAATCCAAACGGGATTCCCGAATTTGTCAACAATCTGATTTCCTCTTGCAAAGAGCCAATCATCATTTGTGTCGTCTCCACCTTTCACAGGTTGAGCATGGAAACTAAAAGAGAAACTTGATAAAACAAGAGCAAGCAAAATTGCAAACACCAAAACTTTCTTCATTCTTCACCTCCTATAGTAGAATTATAATAATTTACTCCATTTTTCAATAGTAACTATTACTCCATCATCACTAAATTCTGCTGTTGCGTGTGTCTTTGCGCCAATAAGTTTGGAGAAAATACCTGCAAGCATACCTCTCAAAAAGTTAACTGAAGGTTCCATATTGTTTAGTCTTGCAG
>JAEMPV010000110.1 GCA_022759145.1 Caldisericum sp. | reverse complement strand
CTGAGAGATTTTCGCTCTCATAATATAGATACAGGAACCCAGAAAAAAGTTCCATGTTTAATGGAGAATTTTTGAAAATTCTTTGTTATTTTTTAATGTCCTTAAACCTGTTGTCAAGTATAAAGAGAGTGCTTCACGAGCTTAAAACGCAGAAGAATACATTCCCCTACCCGTTCTACTTGCAAATTATACAGCAAACAAGTACCTCTTAATTCTTGTCTTTTACTTTAAAAATGCCGCCTCCGAGAACTCCGACATAAACAATTCCATTCTTAGAATCAATTGTAAGAGAAGAAATTGAAATATATGGATCAGAGTCAAGATCAATTCTTTCCCAGGATTTCCCCGAATTCTTTGACATAAACAAACCATTGTAGAAAGTGCCTGCATATACTATACCTGTAGTTGGACTTACTGCAATAGCGCTTATACGGCACCCATTTAACCCTAACTTTACCCAGCTTTTTCCATCATCGTCGCTTCTATAGATACCTTGCTCAGAGAATTGTTCGGGCGTGAGTGGTTCTACATCTTCTGTTCCTGTAGTACCAAGATAGACAATATCATGATTATATGGATCAATTGCAATTGCAGAACCATGAATCCGCTTAGAGCATTGAAAATTCATTTTTTGCTATGTTTTCCCACCATCATCAGATTTTAAAAATTCACCTGCCCAATAAATTCTATCAGGATCATCAGGATAAACAAGAAATCTACTGTTGAAGCAGCTATTTCCCTCTGTTGCTTGCCAATAGTTCTCTTGGAAGTTTGTAATTTGAGCCCAATGTAATCCCTTGTCAACTGATTTAAATAACCCATGCCAAGTTTCTGCATAAATTGCATTGTCGTTTCCCGTTGTAATGGAATAAATACCATTTTCATCAAGATCAAGATCTGTTAATTTCCAGTTTTTCCCGTTGTTTAACGATACATAAAGGTTTAGCAAAGGAGGGGTTGTTTTTGTCTTTACAACTTTCATAAGGATACTAGGAAAAAGAGGATTAAAATAGAAATCGCCCATTTTTTCCCATGTTTTTCCGCAATCATATGACTTAAATGTAGCAAAAAAATTCTCGTTATGAGACACGGCGTATAGAGAATTAGGGTTTTTAGGATCAATATATATGTAAGAAGTATCTACACTATCTGAAACGGGATAGTATTCATAGTTCCCGTTTCCTTCAACTGATTTAAAGAGACCAGATGGACTACCAACATATAGAACATTGGGGTCTTTGGGGTCAACCGCAACAGCAAAGGTATTCTCTGAAGGAATATATGAAATTGGTGGCAAAGGGCTGCGCTTCCATGTTTTCCCAAAGTCAAGAGAGAAAAAGATACTTCCTTCGTTACTAACGCAATAAACAATTGCGGGGTTTTTAGGAACTACAAGAGTCCCTCTGAGAATTTTCTCCCAACTCTTTCCACCATCCTCAGAACGCTCATTAAATTGCAAAGGAGAAATCGCTTCTTTAAGAACTATTTTAGGATTCAAAGGGTTAATGAATATACCTGATTCTCCATAAAGAGACAACCTGTATATCCGATATATATCTTCAAATTTCTTAGTCGGATCTTCTTTCCAATGGTTTCCCCCGTCTTCGGATTTCCATACCTTATTAGGTTGTAATCCAAGTTCCCTGGTTTTACAAACATCAACAACATATACTAAGTCACTGTTCTCTGCATCTATCACGATAGCATCGATATATCCATCTTTAAACTTTTCCCAGTGAGAGGTTATCCATGGTGCAAATTTCCCCTTTCTGCTACACCCAAAGGAACCTGACAGAGCAATGAGAATTATTATTAGCGCTGTTAAAGCTTTTTTTATCATTTAGTTACTCCGTCTAACATCGATAAAGGGGAGGAATACGAAACATAGTTATGGACAGTATAAAACTCACAGCTGTAACTGTAATATCCAGTTGTAGTATAAGCATAGTGACGTCTATCTATATTGTGTTGGCTTAAAGCGCGATTTATAGTATCATTTTGGACAACCATTGCAACATGGCTTGGGTAGTCACTTGAATCCTTCCACATTATTACACTCCCTGCATTTGTCTAAGTAACATCTGAAGGTGCCCAGTAGTTTCTGTTAATCATATAAGCTCTCAGACCAGTATAATAATTTTGTGCAACAGGAAGTGTGTAACCCCAAGGTGAATAATCCATCGAGGAGATTGGAGGAACAACCCACCAATTTGTCACAAAATGAGTACTATCCATTGGAATACCTCCGGCAAACATTGCCTGTGAGACAAAATTCGCGCAATCTTCTCGGCATGTTGCATACTGACTGTTATAACTTAAAGCAAAGGAATCAGCATAATTTGTTGCATAGTTATAATAGTCATTATAATTTGTATAATATCGAGTGTCAGGAGGATCCCCAGGTTTTGGTAGAGGAGGATGATCCAAGTCACATCTTCGATAAGTATCTACAACAAAATTATTAATAACGGCATCCTTGGCATTATCTGCAATCTCCTGTGCATGTTTATAACCTTCTCTTTCCATTTCGTCCGCAGATTGAACCAAATTATCTACCCAGTAAAAACCACCTTGCGCATCCTCCATATAGAAATTTACTGTTCTGGTAGAATATTTCCGTTTTCTGAAAGGTATGCTACAACTTTAAAATCAATATTGAGAGTTTCAGTTTTGCCAATGTAACCCTTTAGCTCAGCAATCCAACTATTTATTTCTTTATCTACAGCACTGACGCTGTTAGGAGATAATTCTCCGTTTTTCAAATCTTTAAATCTTCCCATTCCTCTTATTGCCGGCAACTCTTCAGGAGTTTTTGCTTTTAAAATTTCACTTATTTCTACCTTGAATGTTTCTTCTACCTTACCCTCTTTAACTTCTGCCTTAACAGGAGTCATTGCAACGGAGATGTCCTTATAGTACTGTGCTTCATTCTTGATGATCCATGCCTTCAATATATCAGCAAGTTCATCTGTAGCTGCAGCCTTATTTATTGAAGAATCTTTAATGCATAGAGTATTATTAGAATATCCTTTTAGTGTCAATATAAATGTTGTTAAGGTAATCAAACTCACTAATAAAACTAAACTTACTAATAAAATCTTCTTCATTTTAACCTTCTAATTAAAATTTTATGATTATTTTACTTTTATTCATCTTTTCCAAAAGTTTTTTCTTTCTTTGCCTTTTTCCTGTCTTTTCTCTAACTCCCCCCTACTCTACGAGGCCTTTGCCCCGCTTAAGATTTGCTACTTACTTCCTTTAATACACTTACTCTCATATTGCACCATCTCCTTTCTGAGAGATTTCACTCTCATAATATAGATACAAGAACCCCAAAAAGTTCCATAATTTTTGGTA
>JAEMPV010000109.1 GCA_022759145.1 Caldisericum sp. | reverse complement strand
AATCACTGATTAAGACTCAATTTCTACAGATTATAGTTGGCAAAGTTGAGTTTAAAAATTAGTAGTAGCAAAACGAAGGTTTCCAAAAATTAAATCATAACATTTATGCGGAATGGGTCCAAGGTCAACTGACAAACCCAGAAAAAAGTACTTTGTACATCCTTAAGACCTTATGTCATCTCAAAAGCATTTCAATGCAATACATTTCAAAGAGTTTTAAAATCTGTATTAACATTGAGTATCTAGAAATGCATTCAGGAGTACAAGAGAAACATACCATCTAAAATGCACAAAAACCCCTTAAATTTGAGCAAAAGTGCCCTTCAAATACTTTTATACCTTTTTGAAGATAATACCCTAATTTTTTGCATTTAAATGCACGATTTTGAGAAAAGTTAGAAAATATAATAGCTTCGACGTATCAACCATAGAGACTCTACAGAAAAAATATAGCACAAGGCCATTTTTCCTTATTACTGAAAATGGGATTTACTTCATTTTTTGATAAACTAAACAACGCTTTCTTCGATTTGAAAGCAAATTATGTCCATTATGTTGCAATGTTTGGAAATCGATTTTACTGACAACTGGAATGGCCATGGACACATTTTTCCCGTAACAGTCTTTCCTTACACGGTTTATTGAGAAAACTAATTCCGCATTAAGAAACAAATCAAAAAGCGAAGAAACTGATTAAACTTCAATGAGAATATTCACATTATCTCTATACCTTTTTGGAAATGGCATCTTTTTTAAGTTTCTAACATTAATAAGAAACACTAAAAATATCAATCAAGTAGCATTATTACTATTCTATTTCTGTTGTTAATACAGAATTCAATAAAAAAATATAAAGCTCTTGACAACAATATAAAGTGTGTTATCATGTATATGGGGCTTGGTATGAAAGATGAAGAAAAAATGAAAACGGTTAAAGAATTTGCAGAGCAGTTTAAGGTGAATAAGAATACCGTTTATAGCTGGATTTGGCAAGGAAAAATAAAGGCAATAAAGATTGGCAGAGCAATACGAATACCAGAAAGCGAATTTGAGGCAAGAGTTGTAAAGCCTAAGAAAAGAAAAAGGGCATAAAAGAAAGTAGAAATAAAAATAAATAAAAGAAGGAGGTGCAGATGCCTCCTATTTTTATTTTGATAAAGACTTTAAAAAGAATTGATAGAAAGGGGTGATAAATAGTGGAAAGCGAGGAAGAAGAGAAAGAGGAGAAAAAGATGGTGATCAACTCGAAAGGTATGGAAGAAATTACGAATGCAATCCGTTATTTAGAGGTTGTTGTAGAGATTACAGAAAAGTATCTCGAGCAATTTAATTGGGAAAATATGAAAAAGATTGTCGATGGAATTAAAAACCTTGAGGATGCAAAAGTAAACATGCAAATGAATTGGAATACAGAAGAGATTGCTGACCTTATGAGATTATTGTTAGAGACAAAACGGTCGATAGAGGCAATACGAGAAATACAAAAGAAACTTGTGACTGGATACTACGAGGCTGTTGGAACGCTGGATGCAGAAAATAAGTACAAAAACATTTGGAATGAGAAGGTTGTGTAGTAAAGACAAACAAATTAAAAGTGCTTTGGGGGTGAGAAAAATGAAAGAAGAAATTAATGAATGTAATATTAGAAAAGCAAAAGAAAAAAGAAGAATCATTTTTGAAAGAAGGCCCAGAATCTATGGCAACATCTAATACATAATGTCCAAACTGGGAAAGGAGATAAAGAAAATGGACGATGAAAACAAGGTAAACAAATTGAAAAACAAACGAAAGGAGGCGAAAATAGAGAGGTAATAAAAAATGGCTTTGCAATATGTTGTTTTGGGAGAGCGCATATTGCAAAGCCAACCTCACTCTTTTTATGCGAGGAAATTATACCACAAAATCGAGCAAGTTCAAAGCATTAGAACAAATTGCGGAATTATTTGAAAGTTCTACAATCTACATTGAACCCACTAACGAGCGAACTAAACTTATAGCAGAGTACGTACAAAGGGGTCTTTCAATCATGCCTCTTAATAATGAGAAGAAACCTTTAATTAATTGGAAGCATTACCAGACTAGACAGCCTAAACCTAAAAAAATCTTAAAGTGGCTTCTTGATTTTCCAAACTTCAATGTAGGAATTATAACAGGCTTTGGAGGGTTCTACTCATTAGATTTTGATAGCCTTGAGGCCTTTAAGAATTTCCCCGACGAGTATAAAAATACTGCACTAACACAAACAAGTAGAGGTGTGCATTTAAACTTTTATTCTGAAAAGAAGTATGCAGGCAAGATACTGAAAATTAACGGTTTTGAAGTTGAATTTAAAGGGCTGGGACAATATGTCGTGGAACCACCTGCAATTATAGACGGCTTTGAATACAAAATTATAAATCCTCTATCACAGATAAAAACTTTACCCTCATTTGTAACAGACTTATTAGAAAAAGAGGAAGAAAAAGAAAAAAAGAAAACATCAACAAATGAAGCACAAGCACAAATAAATTGGGAATACAAGGGAACTCAGGCTTGTATAAGACAAATATTAGACAGAGAACTTGTTGTCGGTGAAAGGGATGAAAGTTTGTTTATCCTATACAATCTATTGATTAAAAGCAATGATAAAAAATATGCGCAATATCTTGTAAGAAAAAAGAATGATCTCCTAAAGCAACCTTTACCAGAAAAGGAGATACTTAATATTTTTGATGAAAAACTATATACTTTTATGGGATGTGATTTTGTAAAACGTAATTTACCTTGGATAAAGTGTGAAGGTTGTAGATGGCAGAGAGAGGCAATAGAGAGCGTGGACTTTTATAAAGTGTTATTTAGCAAAAAGTTAAAAGAAAGAGATAAGCAAGTTTATTACAAACTTGTAATTGAAAAGGCGGACAACAAAGAGGCAATAGCAAGAGAATTAGGAGTAGGGAGAAGGGAAATTTACCGAAGCATTGAGAGATTGAAAAAGGAAGGCTTCTTATAAAGAATGTCACGCTCAAAAAACAAGATAAAATAAGGGGGGAAGGGGAATTTTTGGAGAACAATGTCACAGTAAAAGGAGAAAAGAACCCTGATAATCACTAAGTTCTCCCTAACTACAGGAAGAGCATATATAAAAAAAGAGATGACTAGAGTACAAAGTACTGTAGATCAGAGTATAGAAGAGGTACTAGGGAAATACATCATAACGTACTAGATCATGTTACAGTAGATGTAGTAGAAGATCATGATAGAGCAGGAAAGAAGAAGCGGTAATACGTATAGTAGCTCACAAAGTATGAGTAGCTTAATAGAGATATAGGGCACGTTAAGTATAGAAAGTAGGACAATGTACCAATGAGTTTGTAGAAAATAGATAGAAGTAATAGTTCAATGTAATCGAGAGTAATGAATAACAAGATTGAGTATACATGCTTTTATTTTGCATAAAAATATTTCGTATTTCCACAAAAAACACCACTCTAATAGAGTTTTTTCAAAAGATGCTCTGCTTTGATACCCAAAAATGAAAAATCTTCAGAACAAATGCATAAAAAGGCCTCTATGAAGTAACTTTGAAGTCGCCTGGCGAATTCTTTGGAAAACGGGTGTTACACTCAGTTTTTTTCTTAAAACAAAATAATTTCACCTTGCAGACTACATCCAAAGGTTCCAAGATACTCAAATCTAAAATACATATAAAACATGCAATTCTTTAAAAAGTACTAAAATTTTTTAAAGTGATAAAAATTTGGAAGGTAAGAATGTGGAAGAAAATGAGAATATTGAAAAAATAAAAGAGTTTCTGAAAAGTCTCGAATCTTTTACAGAAAATGTTAACGAACTAGAAATCTCAGAGAAACTAGAGAAATTTGCAAAACAAGAATATGGAGAAAAGTGGAGAGAAAGCGCTCCTGAAATTCTTCGAGCAGAAATAATGGCCTTTGAATTCATAGAAAACTACCAGAACTCAAAAACAGAATGGGGAACATACTATGGACCCATTATGACTTTTGAGGATCAAAAAGGGGGCCATAATGAGATTCCAAGTATACGGGATATTATACCTTCAATGATCGATTATTGGGAGGAAAGAGCAGTCGAATCGAAAAATCCGCTCTTGAAGGTGCGCTATGCTGATTTAGTTTGGGATTTCTCAGAAAAAGTAAAAGGAGTTAAACCAAATTATAAAGTAGCCGTTATAGTAATTGAAAATAGTATTGAAATAGCTAATAAAGATTTACACAAATATCAAATAAGCATAATTGCCAAACTAAAACGAGCTCTATCTCTTGCCTTGTCCCTTAACAGCGAAGAACTTATTTCAAAAGTAAAAGATGCCATGATTGCTTACGAGAAGAAAGTTGCAGAGGACGACAAACCTGAACTTTGGGGATTTTCCTTTGATTCACTTTTAAAGAATAAAAACGTTAGGTTAACTCCAGATGAGAAAGACAAGATCATAAAGAAGTTAGAAGGAAGGTTAGAGAGATTGTTAAAATCTCCAGAACATAATTTTTGGGCAGCAGAGAGCGCAGTTATTCGACTCGCAGATTATTACAACACAGTTAATAGGAAGGAGGATTTAAGAAGAGTTCTTCTTACTTATGGCGAAATAGTAGAAGCAGCAGTGTCAACTCAACCTTCAGCTCAAGTAGCAATTATCTGGTTAGAAAACTTGTACCACACTTATACTCAATATGGCTTGAAAGACAAAGCAGATAAAGTTTCTATTGAAATTAGGAAGTTAGGTAATAAAGCTACTTCAGAGTTAAAAACAGTAGAAATCTCAGTAACTATTCCTACTGAAGAAGTAAAAAAATTTATCAATGCTTTAATTGATGGAGACCTTAACACAGCTTTAAAAAGAATTGCTGTTCACTATATACCAAAGAAAGGAGAAGTTATAAAACAACTTAATGACGTTTATAAAGAATCGCCAATTCAAATCCTTTTTACCAGAAAAATACAAGATAGTTCAGGAAGGATAATTGCAAGTGTTAGTCCTTTACAAGAAGATCTGGACAGTCATATTGTTTTACAGATTGCTCAAAATATGTCTTACTCTTCTCCGTTTTTGCGAGATACTATAAAAGCTTTGATTTGTAAATTCGACTTAGAAGCAGAAACTATCGTGAACTATTTGTACGAATCACCAATTTTTGAAGAAAATAGAAAAGATTTGATTAAAAAGGGTATTGAAGAGTACCTAAATGGAAACTACATAGTTGCATTGCACATATTAATTCCACAAATAGAAGCGGCGATTAGAAACCTTGAGGAGAAAACAGGAGGGTCTATTTTTAAGCAATCAAGGTACGGAGGGTTCAACTACAAGACTCTTGAGGAGATGTTATGGGATGATAACATAAGAAATGTTTTTGGAATACTTGGAGAAGACGTTACTCTTTACTTCAGAACGCTTTTCTCAGATGCAAGAGGATGGAATCTTAGAAATAATATATGTCATGGTATAAGCACCCCTGAAACATTGAACGCCGCAGCTGCTGATAGAGTATTTCATTCGTTATTGTGTCTCTCTCTTATAAGAGAAATCAGCGAAGATAATGGACAGTGAGGAATTGGCAGAATCAAAAGAGTTACTTAGTACATTATTAACAGAAACTAAAAAGAAATAGTCAAACGAGCAATTAAAAAGGCCACTGGAATTATAATATCGGATTTCGTTTTGAGTTGTATGCTTTTATGGGGGTAGTATAGATGGATACTGTATGCTGTTTGATCAATACTTAATACTTTCTAAAAAAATTGGCAGAGATCTTTTCTATCTACCTCAATATAAAACGGAGCAATAAAGAAGGAACTATTTTCTTGCAAGATACACAGCTTAAGAGTCAGGTTTATATTTTAGAAAAGGCGCCAAATATATGCTTCAAAGAGTAAGCATTTGGTTGAATTATACTTCTCTGCCCATTTGCTGTTTAAATTTGGGTGTGCTATAGCAACGGACACCGTGTCCGTTATCAGGGTAGCTTTTCCAGTAATTCTTCTACTAAGTGCTTTAGAATATGGAGTTTATCCTTTATTTCCTCTTTTTCACCACTATCTGCAT
>JAEMPV010000108.1 GCA_022759145.1 Caldisericum sp. | reverse complement strand
TCTATGTCTATGTTATCGAGCGTCTTATCTTCGTATCCATCCATGGAAAATTGAATTGTGTGTTGCCCTGCTTGAATCTGGACATAGCCAGGTGTTATAAGAATATCGCTCTTATCGATATACACTGTTGCACCTTCTGGGTCTGATTCAATACGGATTAATTTTATAGGTTTTTGAGAAGAAGGACTGCTTGGTGTTGTTACATTTGGCGTTGTTCCCTCTTGATTTACCTTGCAACCTGCAAGGCTTGAAAGCAAAAGAAGTAAAACTAAAGCGACAAAAATCTTTTTATTCACGCCCACCTCCTTATGGACCTATATAATAAAGCCTATAAAATGTTATGTCCTTATCGGTAACATCTACCACTACATTGTAAGATTTAATAGTCTTTACATCCAGATAAAGAATGCCGTTAACTACTTTCCATTGTGGACCGCTACTTATAAAGGATTCATTTACTGGTAAAAGACTTCCGCTACTATCAATCTTAAAAGGAATGTGTGCTAAGATTGCATAAACAGTTCCATTCTTGTCGACTGTTAAAAGTGTTGCGGCATTTTCTCCCCATGCAAAACTATAGAGATAACCTGCAAGAGTATTAAATGTTTTTCCACCATCGGTAGATACAAGAATACCTTGATTAGTTGCGATGTAAATCTTACTGTTATCGTTTGGGTCAATTGCGATTGCCTCAATGTCTGAAAAATACTTTTGATTAAGGAGTGTCCAGTTATTCCCATTGTCTTCTGATTTGAAGATATGTGAAGAGGTTATTCCGTAAACAAGAGAAGGTTTCACAGGGTCAAAAGCAAACGCAACAGGCTCATTCCACGCTCTTGGTCTATCTTTAAAGAAGTTTAAATCGTTCCAGGTTTTTCCACCATCTTCAGTGCCCGCAAAGTTATAGCCAGACATTAAAATTACCCTGTTATTATGAGGGTTTATCCATGGAATGCAAGGAGAATTGAAAAACTTTTCCCAATCTTTTCCACCGTTTTTACTTACTAAAACTGAGTCCTCTGTTGTTACATATATCGTAGTAGGATTTTGGGGATCAAGGACGATGTTTCTTACACTTTTTAAATCTGCAATTTTTGAAAAATGCATACCGTAATCTTTTGATTCCATTAGAACTCCATCCTGTGAGTTACAAGCGCCTTGTTTTTTCCATCCATAAATAACCGAAGGATGCTTTGGGTCTACGGCTACTTCGTCAAAAAATATCCTGCCGTAAAATTTCTCGAATGTTTTTCCTCCATCCTTTGAGACTGACGAATTAGTATAGATTATAGAGGGATTTTTAGGATGGACATAGAAATAATTCACATTGCCTACAAACCCGAGTTCATTCAGAGCAAATCCTGCTGAGTTATACGGCATGTATATGTGTCCACTTTCTTTTATTACATTAACCTTGTTTGGGATTATTTTTGGGATGTATTGTGTTGGATTTCCTTTCTCATCATACGATACAAAGTCAGCCTTTATAAGATTGCCATTTAAATCAAAATTTGTGTATTCGCAAAGCCAACCTCTAATTTCCCCATATATTTCAAACGGGGAATCCTTTGTTAAATCGCTTTTAACTTTTATTGTTGCAATGCCATTATTATCTGTTTTAAGATTATCAAGCCCAATTGGTTTGTTTCGTGCAATATTCCCATTAGCGTCAGTTAAAAGAAGTTTTAGATCAATTGATTCCCAAACTGGAAGTAGAATTTTATTATTGTCTTCAGGATTTCCTGAAAGGCTACCAAGTATCTTACCATTAAGAATTTTTGCTTTATAGAGGACTTTGAACTTAAATTCTGCAGCACCGCCAAAAGGTGGAGTAACAATTTCTCCATTGTGCATTACTTTGTATTCTCCAAGTTCGTCAAATGTGACCTTCTTAGAGAATTTTCTTACTTGTTCGCCCCAGGAAAATTTATCGGATGTTTGCTCTGTATCAAAATGCACTTTTTTGCCTGAAGGAAACACAATATCAAACGAGTCTAATGTTGTATAGCCTCTTACATTATATGTGCCATTTAGATAGACGCCTGAATAAAATACTCCACCGCAACATGTGTATCTAATTGTTGGTTCAACAAAGCATAGAGGATGTCCACATAGAAATTCAGGTTGTTTTTCAAGTTTTGCTACTACTTCCTTTGGATTTTCGTCATTTGTTACATTGATTGTCTCGTTGTAATCCTCAAAACCTTCTTTTCGTATTGTGACACAATGATTCCCTGGATAGAGTTTAAGTTCTATTGGTGTTTGCCCTATTTTTTGATTGTCTACAAATACATCTGCTCCTTGAGGAACAGAATCAAATTTAACAACCTTCAAATCCTGCTGAGGTAAGCCTGTCTTACAACCAACAAGGCTTAAAAACAACATAAGTAAAACTAAAGCGACAAAAATCTTTTTACTCACGCCCACCTCCTATGGCAGCATATCGCACATCCTGAAAATTTCAATGCTATCGCTATTTACTTTTACTGAATAAATATCGCTTTTGATATCATTCATATCGATGAATAACTTGCCGTCAATAATTTTCCACTTTGGACCGCCGACAAGAAATGTGTCTCCATCAAGGGGTAATATATTTCCAGAATCATTCTGCACAAATGGTATACCATCGTCCATTATGTACAAAAATCCGTTAGAGCCTGCAGCAATGCTTGTTACATTGCCTACAGGAAAATCGACTTTTGTAAAAGTCTTTCCCTTGTCAATCGAAGTGTAAATGCCATCTCTGAAAGAAGAAATGTAAATTATGTAGGTATCTTTGTACTGGACAATCGCAATACTCTCTTTCCCTTCAAGGTCTCCCTTATAAAGTGATTTCCAGGTTTCACCTTCGTCGTAAGATGCAAGGAGTCCTTCATACATACTTCCTGCAAAAACTTCTTTTGGTTTTCTTGGATCACCGAAGGTAATGCAATCAATTCTCTCTCCAGTGCTATTTTGTTTTACAATTCTCCAGGTTTTTCCGCCGTCGGATGACTTTAAAATCCCTTTCTCGGTACCAACAATTACAATATTAGGGTTTGAAGGGCTTATAGCAATCGAGTTTACAATACCAAAATCTGTGGGGATTTTCAAAAAGTTTTTCCCGCCGTCATTTGAAACATATAATCCTTTCCAGGTTGCAAGATACAATTTTTCTGGATTGTTTGGGTCTATTGCAATCTGCTCAACAAAGTTATTTGAAAGGTCAATACCGATATTCGCAAATTTTTCGAAGTGGGCTCCGAAATCCTCAGACTTAAGTATATATTTCGGGTCTGATCTTCCCCAGCCAATAACTTCCCCCGGATTTTTTGGATTTAACGCAATTGCATCAAGAGTTTCGCTCATTTTCTCAAAGTGTTTGCTCTCATCTTTTGAAACAAAACTATTTGTGTAGATAATAGACGGGTCCCTCGGGTGAGGGAAGATATTATCGCCTCCAACACCTGCCCCTTTGTAGATATCAACAAGCCTTACACCAATTGAATCATAAGGCATATAGACATCGTTACCCTCTCTTACGATTTTAATCTCGCTTTTAAACGAAGGAAGCAGTGCAGGTTGAACGGTTACTTTTGCATTCTCAGTTGTAGAGGAAACGAGTTTTCCGTCCATCGTGTATTTTGCGTAATCGTATCCAAAGACGAGCAAATCGCCGTAGATTAATAACCCTGCCTCTTGTCCGTTTATGTATGTTACATAGCAATACGGGCAATCCTTCCTTTCAACTTTTGCCTTAAAAGTTACAACGCCATCTTTATCTGTTTTTAATCCGTAAACACCAAGTGAGGTATTTGGTATTGGTTTTCCGTTTGCATCAGTTATAAGGACTTTTGCATCAACCTCAGAGTTAACAGGGACTGCAATTGCATTTTTATAACCGCCTTTAAATATATCTTCAAGTTTGGGCGTAGGCGAAAGGATTGTAGGTTTGTAATCTACGACAAATGTATATTCCACAGTGCCGTTAGAAACAATCTTATATGTTCCTACTTCATCAAAGGTAACAACCTTTGAAAATTTCCTTACTTTATCCGAAACCTTTTCCGTATCAAAGTGAACTTTTTTGCCGCTTGGAAATACAAGGTCAAACGAATTGAGCAAGGTTTTGCCGCTTATCGTGTATGTGCCTCCATAAAAAATGCCCGAGTATGTAATTGCAGCAGCTGAACAGCATCTAAAGATAGGAACAGAATCGAAAATAATTGCGCCGTTTGGACCAAATTCAAACATTAATTCTGAACTCTGGATTTTTTTAAGCGTTACGGAAATAATTGTTGTATCCTCCTTTACTTCTATGTTCTTCATAATGTAATCTTTGTAACCGTTTTTGCTAAAATGAATGTAGTGCCACCCTAATGAGAGTTTTACATCTGCAGGTGTTGTAATTGGCTCATTATTATCGATATACACCGTTGCACCTTCTGGTTCTGAATCGATATGGACAATCTTAACCTCTCTTTGAGATGTTTGATTTGTAGGCGAGTTTTCTGATTGTTTAACTCCACATCCTGATAAACTGATAAGAAGTGAAAAAACCATCAATAAAATTAAAACTTTCTTCATAATTCTTCTCCTTTCCTTATTTACTTCCGATTGCATAGAGGTAATCGTCCCAAAATCCCATATATATTGTTCCATCTTCTGCGATAGCAGGAGAAGA
>JAEMPV010000107.1 GCA_022759145.1 Caldisericum sp. | reverse complement strand
TTGAAAGAAAGATACACGTTTTCGCCTGTTTTTAAATCAAGTTCTTCAAGGGACTTTCGAGTTATGAGTGCTTTAAATGTATTGTTCTCAGACACTTTTACTGAAACAGTTGCAACACCAGATTTACTAACGATTTTATCAATAAAACCCGTGAAACTATTCTGAGCGGAAGTCTTAAAAGGAGTCTTTGAAAGGGTAATTTCTTCTGGGTGGATAAAGATAATAACTGAATCGCCAATTGCATAGTCTCCAAGTGTATATATAAATTGGCTTCCGACATCGACCTTTTTTATGCCATCTTCTTCTCCTACGACAACGCCCTTTATGACATTTACCCCTGCAAGGCGTGCAACCTCTTCACGATTAGGGCTGTAAAAAATCTCGTCAGGTATGCCAATCTGGATAATTTGCCCGTTATCCAAAACTGCAATCCTATCGCCAACTATTGTTGCTTCATCTATATTGTGCGTTACAAAAATTGCGCTTTTGCCAAAGTTTTTGATAATTTCCTTTAACTCTAACGATACACGCTCCCTTTCAATAGGTGAAAGTTGAGATGTAACCTCGTCTAAAAGTAAAACTTTCGGATCAAGAATAAGGGCTCTTGCAATTGCAACCTTTTGTTTTTCGCCACCGCTAAGTTCGTTTGGGTATCTTGAAAGAAGGTGCTCGAGTTTAAAAAATTTCACAGTAGCATTAAAACGGTCTTCTGCATTATCTATTTGCTTAAAGCGAAGCCCGAATTTTATATTATCTTGAATTGTTAGGTGTGGGAAAAGTGCAAGTGTCTGGAAAATGTAGCCGATGTTTCTTTCCTCAGGCTCTCTATTTGTTATATCAACTCCATTTAACAAAATCTTGCCTTTATCGACTTTCACAAACCCTGCAATTGCGTTTAAAAGTGTTGTCTTTCCAGAGCCATTTTCTCCAACGATTGCAACAATTTCGCCATTTACTACATCAAGATTTATATTTTTAAGTAAAAAATTGCCGTTGTGTGCATAAAGCCCTGATATCGAAAGTACGACACTCATTTTACTCTCCTTCCTATAATCCTGAGGATAGCAAAAATAATAAGTGATATGATAAGAAGGGTTGCTGCAACAGAGATTGATGTTTCGAGGTTATATTGCGTGTATGCATCGTAAATGCGGATAGGTGCTGTCATTGGATAGTATGCAACAATAATTACAGCGCCAAACTCTGAAATTGCCCTTGCAAAAGAGGAGAGGAAGCCAGAAATTATATGTCCTTTAACGAGGGGAATGTCGATGAGAAAGAAAGTATGTACTTCACTTGCACCTAATATGCGGGATGCCCTTTCTATCGATGGGTCAATTCCTTTAAACCCTTCTTTTACCGTGTCTACAAAAAATGGAAACGACATATACATCATCGCAACAACAACTGCAAAAGCAGTTCCTATGAGTTTTATATTGAATGTGTTATAGAGTAATTTACCGATTAAGCCGTCTTTTCCAAAAACAAGAAGAAGTGCAATACCTGCAATAATGTGAGGGGTTGCAAGGGGAGTGTCACAAATTGCCTCAATTATGCTTTCAAGTTTTCCAAAATACCCTTTTGCAATGAGATACGAAAGTGGTATGCCTATAATAACACTCAAAACCGATGCAATAAATGCAAAGGTGATACTATTGAGAATCGCATTCTGGTTCAGGGGGTCTTTAAGAGAAGAAATAAGAAGCGAGGGTCTCGGGTAAGTTATAAGGCGCATTAGCGGCACAATTATAAAAAGGATGCCAATACCTGCAATGATACCCAACGCATATCTAAAAAATCTATTCTTCACAATTTATATTATAATCTATCTTTTGATTTCGAGATGAATTAAAGTTTGCAGTTTTTTGAGGAATACTATTTCGAGCCTTTTCAATTTCCTTCGACTGTTTAGCCATTATTACGGACATTAGATAACTTTCGCTAATTTCTTATTCCAATTCTTACGATAGCAGGAATCTTATAGATGTCCGGGTATGCTTTAAAATCCACAAAGGGTTGTCCTGCTTTTTTGAAATCATCTTTTCCATATTTTAAAAGATACATCACAAATCGCTCAGCCCAGATTTTGTTTGGTGCGTTTTCGGGGATTGTAAGCCCATAAACAATAGGTGCACCTTTTACAACTGTTCCATCTTTTAAGGTAAAGGATGCTTTTGCATACCAATCCTTTAACTCAGGATTTCCAAAGTTAAGTTCGTCTTTAAGCGAAATGTATTTTAAATTGTTTTGTATTGCAACAGATTCATACTCAAAGGCGTAATCAAGTTCGTGTGTTTGAAGAAGTGCAACAAGTTCGACTGATTTCGGGCGGATATTTTGTGGCTTTGTAGCATTCAACAAACTATTGTAAAGCCCGGGTTTTTTGTAAAAAAGTTCTGCAAGTTGAAACATTAAAAGGGTTCGGTAACCGCAGGGATCCGAGTTTGGCTCTGCGTATCCGAAGTCAACATCTTTTCTCAAAAGTATATCAAACCAATTATTGCTTGTGATTTCTTTTGCATATGCACTTTTATCCGTATAGCATAGAACAAGTTTATTTGTTGCAAACTCTATATATGAGGAAGCATATTTCGGTATAAGATATTGTGGGATAAGGAAAGAATCTGCAGTAATTACAACATCCATTTCTTTTTTTAGTTCCGAAACCTGCTTTACAACATCAACGCTTCCTGCGGACATATCTTCAAAATTTATCTGGACATTGAGGTTTTTGTAATAATTTTTGAAGTTTTCTTCAACGCTTCTTATTGGTTGGGTAAGGCTTCCTGCGTGGATTACTTTAAGGGTTACCTTCAATGTTTTTGAAAGAGGCTTTGGAGAATACGAAAATTTTACGCTTCTTGTGTTTCCATTCCACATAACTATGCCGCCAAGTGATTCTATAACAAACCTAAGAGGGACAAGAGGAACGCCTTTTATAACGGCAGGTGCAACATCGAGAGTCTCATAATTTTCATTATCGATAATTGCTTTTTTTGAACCTACCTCAAAGGTAAATACCTTAAGGTCAAATAAAAGGGTTATGGTCTTTGAGTTCGGATTGTAATCATAAAAGCCACCAAGAGTATTTGCAAGGAAACTACCCGAAATAAGCGTTCTTCCATTTGAAATAACTGGTGTAACATCAATTTTCACAACTTTTGAATTGATTACTGCAAATGTTTTTCCTATGGAAATTTCTCCCTCAACTTTTGTATCACCCTTTACGGGCAAAACCCCGATAGTTATAGAAAATACAAACAAAACAACAAGACTAAAAACAACCAACTTTTTCAACTTTTCATCTCCTTTCTATTATAGTAGGCACACCCGTTTTTGAAATGTACCCAAACTGAAAGAAGTCCATGAGGATGCGCTCCTTTTAGGTCTTTCTGGTCGTAGCATCTATATATATTCTATTGAAATTAATCCTTAAACAACATTGTATGCAATTAAGTTTCAGCCGAATTTGCAGTTTTTAGCCAATTAAGATGACGGTATGTAATCTTACACCCTTTCAATTATTTCAAAATATCCAAGGAGAGTTCCGTTTTCATTTCTAACCCCAACCATATATTCTTTTACCTTTTCATTTTCGAAAACAAGCGCTTTGTCTTTCCTTTTCAAAAGTTCGAGAAATCCCTGAAGAATTAGCCTTTTTGAGTTATCATTGTGGCAATTAAATATGGATTTACCTATAAGGTCGTTTCCGAATCTATCTTTATAATTATTTACGGCATATTTATTCATAAAACGGATTGTGTGAGTTGTATCCACAAAAA
>JAEMPV010000106.1 GCA_022759145.1 Caldisericum sp. | reverse complement strand
ACGACGTTGATTGGCATACCGATGATGGTTATACTAATGAAGATTGGGAAAAAGATGATGGTGAGGAAGGAGATGATGAGGACTAATGGAGATAAGTAAACTTAAAAAAGAGGATTGGCTCTGGCTATACAACCATAGATGTAAGCACGGGCATCGCTACATTGAACATATGGCTTGTTATATAGCCGATTATGGAAATATCCCGCCCTCACAGAGGGCGGAGCGTATAGCCTTTTTCGATATCGAAGCCACCAATATGGACGCTAACTTTGGAATTATGATATCTTGGGTTGTCAAGGAACTTGATAAAGATGACTTGTATGTGGATTATCTAACTCCAAAGGATATAACAACCTATGAGTTTGATAAACCAGATACAAGGATAGTCCAGAACCTTATCAATGTTTTAAGTCAATTTGATAGGGTGGTTGGGCATTATTCAAGCAAGTTTGATTTACCTTTTGTTCGAACAAGAGCCTTATACGATGGGCTGGATTTCCCAGCCTATGGGCAATTATACCAAGATGATACTTGGAGTGTTGCACGCTCAAAATTAAAATTGAACTCCAACAAACTTGACACAATCGCCCTTGCCCTTTTTGGTGAGACACAAAAGACACGCATAGAGTTTAAGTATTGGATTGGTGCATTACACGCTGATAAGGAAAGCATAGACTATATCGTAGACCACAACAAGAAAGACGTCATTGATTTGGAAAAGGTATGGAAAGCAATTCATAAATTCCAGAGACCAGCAAAGAGAAGCATATAGGGGGTGATAGAAGTGAAAGAGGAGAATAAGGATTTGATTTTAGAGGACGGGACAAGGATACCAGAAAAGTTAAGACAAAGGTGTGAAGTATGGAGCAGACCTGTGGGATATCTTCGCCCAGTCCAACACTGGAATAAAGGAAAACAACAAGAGTTTAAGGAAAGAAAAGAGTTCACTATAAAGGAAAATGAATAAAGAGTTCTTTGTCTCCGCTTATAGAGATTTATTCGAACCCGCCGTAAGGCGGGCTATGATGAAGGGATTATCAAGAGAGGAAGCGGAGGACATAGTCCAGAACTTTTTTTTGGACATTCTTGAAAAGAATGATGAATTGATTTTGCAACAAAAGAGCCTTTTCTGGCAATTTCTTGATTGGCGTATTATTGATGAAAAACGCAGAATTAAAGCCAGATTAACAAAGGCTCAAAAAATGAGAGAAAAACTTGATTGGTTGGACGATATAATTGAAGGGTAAAAAATCAATTTCGCTATATATACGAGGGGAGCAAAGGCTCACCCTCTCACCAGACATCGGAGGCATAATTCGTTTGTGCCTCTAAAAAAGGGGCGTGAAGCCCCTCTCTGAATTATTACTATATGTCTTGGTGTCTCGGGGGCGACAAGCCCCCATTTTTTATTTTATGGTGAGAAATTTTTTGCAAAGTTTTGTTCTCTATCTAATTCATCTTTCAATTGTTGTATGCTTATACCTTTTTGTTGTAAGAATCGTAAGAATTTCAATCTTTTCTCATAACTCAAAGTTCCCAAGATAGAGATTAGGGGCAGTCTATACTCCATAAGCACATCGAGTATATCGTTTTCATCAAAGCCTTTGCTTTGCATATATTGGATAGCGTCATCTACTTGTCCTTTTTGCAAAAGTTTTATTGCTTGGTTTTTCATTTCTCTCTTTTGCTCTTTTTCTTGTGCCAAGAAATCAAACAATGCTTGTTCAATTTCTCCGCCCGGTAAGCCTCTTACAACCCACACACCGAGGAAAGGAGCAATCCATTCCATTGGTGTCTTTGAATGTTTTTCGTCCTCTGTGTAATAAGATGAAGGTGTCCATTGTTCGAACATATAACCTAATCTACCTGTAAGTTGTTGCCAGCCAGACGCACCTTCTGGCACTATCTCTTGACGCCTATTAACATCATAATTTATGAGTGCCTCAAATCCAGATTTCAACATCGGCTCCATCTTATTCCATATAGTTTTAACTGGGTGAGTAATCATTCCTATCCAATCTTGGACATTCTTAAAGAGCGGGAAAACAACATATCTTTTGCTCCCATCGTTTGCTCTTAATCCAAAGTCCAAATGAAGTTTGTGTCCGCTTTCATTTTGGAACATAAAGTGTATAGGCTCTGGGTCGCCTTTGATTATTCCAGCCTTTTTCAACTGATTAGCAACCATAATACCAACAACCTGTGTGATATTTGCTATTATGTAAAAGCCGAGAATAGATTTAAGGACAAATCGCCTCATATGGCTACCTATGAATTTCCTTTCCCATTCTGGAAAACTTCTTGTTCCAATACCTCTACCGCCACCTGTAATTGCACTTACAAGAGGGTCAAATTCACCCAAATTCCACTTATAAGCAAGAGCGGCAATCGGACCACCTTCTCTTACCGTTTTGCTTATCCAAGTCTGTGGTATCGTTCCATATACAATGTTAAGGATATCAGCAACTACTCCATCTACTTGTCCTTGTCCCCAATCTGGATGTTGTCTTGCAACCTCTTTTGTTAATGCGTCAAAAGTAAGGACTTGAAATCTATATACTATCTTGTCCCACAAAAGTTTGTCCGCCCATTCCTCAACTTTTGTAATAGGTCTAAATACAACATCAAAGGGCTGTAATCCTGTTTGTCTTAACTCTTTTTCAAGTTGTTCTCTTAACAAATTAGCATATTTACTGATTTCAAGCCCAGCGTTGATTGCTCTTTCCTCTACGTCCTCTGGAATAGGACCGAATAACTTTGCTAATGCTTGTGGACTAAATCCTGTTTCTGTTGTGTAAATCGTCAGCATATTGTAAGTGTGATATATCGGGTTAATTAAGATTGCTCTTTTGACTATTCCTCTTAACTTTACATACAATTGCCACCACGGATTGGCTGGCTTGTAAGGTGCAAATTCATCATTGATAAGGTCTGCAACTTCTGGTGCCGCTTTTAATTTAACCTTACTTAACAATACCTTGCCATTTTTATCCTCACCAACATATGCCCAAGTATCGAAATTAGGAACATCAATAATTTTGTATGTGTTATTCCATACATCTATTAGTCCTTTTTTTCTTGGTCTTGCCGCCACCAAAGGAAGTCCATATTCACTTGGTGTATTCATCAGTTGTTCAAGAAATTTCTTATTTGCTATTACTTTATGCAATTGTGTAAGGTATATTTGGAGTTTCAAAATTGGGTCATCAATTGGGTGCAATCCAAGTTTAATTGCGTCCTCTTTTGTCCTAATAGAACGCTGATAACCAAAAGAGAACTTTTGCCCCATTGTTCCGCCTCTTGCATACAGCAATTTATATACCTTGACAGGGTCGTCAGCATATATGTGAGGTGTGTAATAGTCTATCCAAGCGTCCAAAACACCAGCCTTTTTTGCAATCTCAAAAGATTGCTGATACAAATTTCTTATTATCTCACCCAATTTTTTGTATTGCTCTGGAAGTGCGTCGAATTGTTTCTGATACTTTTCTGGGTTATCAAGCCAATCATCTATGATTTTCAAAAGTTTAGGGTCATTAGCCATACTTCTTAAATCCTCTGCAATTTTCGCCGCGTTGCGAACGCCCTTGTTGGTTTCTACTCTCCAATTCTCTTTTAGTTCCTCAAAACTGCTTACCGAACGAGATTTCGGAGGATAAAGCATTTTCTTTATGTTGTCAAAAAAGTTCTTAACGCCTTGTGAGATATCTTTTCCAGAAGGAATAGTTATATAACCCGGTCGCTCTTTATTGAGAGAGTTTTTAAGTGTCTGTTTTAGTTTCTCTAATTGTGATTGAGTTTGTGCTATCTGTGCCTTTGTTTGCTCTAATTCCTGCTCTTTGTTTTTGATTAGGTTTTCTAATTGTTCTATCGCTTTGTCTGTATTGCTTTTAAGTCCATATTTCTTTTTAACCCAATAAGCATTTTCCTCATCGCCAGAGTAAAGTATCCCCAAGTCATTAGACATACTATTCAGTGTCATATTCAGGGCACTAACTTTACCTTTTAGTTTGTTCAAAAGTTCCTGTTGCTTTTCTAATAACTCTTGCTGTTTATTTTGTTGCGTTTCCTGTTTTGGTGTTTCTTGTTGTGGAGTTTCAACTTTTGGTGTCTCTGTTTGTGGTGTCTCTGTTTTTTCTGGCTGTGGAGTTTCTGCAACGTGTTGCACTTGTTGTTTGGCTCGGTGTTTTTCCG
>JAEMPV010000105.1 GCA_022759145.1 Caldisericum sp. | reverse complement strand
ACTTAAAAGAGCCCGTCCCACGCCTATCAATAACTTCGTCAAAGTTGTATTTCATACCTACCTCCTACAGCAACTATTTTTGCAAGAACTACAGGAAAATTCCTATGGATAAATCTTCATTGTTTGTTTAAATATCGCCTTATCGCCTGAAAACGAGGCAATTTCTGGCTTATCAGAGACTCCGAAAACAATTGCACCTTTGGAGAGTGCATATTTTCCAATGTCGTAAACCTCGCCTGTTATAAGGATTTCCTCTTCTAAGAGGGTTGAAAGCTCCGTATCGTCGGGCAAAAAGTCCATTCTTGCAAGAGTTTTTTCGAGTTCTATTTTCCTGAAAGTTGGGAAAAGTGTAGGAGATTTTTGCTTGATATTGTATTTCACTTCTGAAACAAGGCTTTCAAGTTTGCCCTGCACAGTAACTCCCTCTATAAATTCCTCAAATGTTTTTTCCTTTGCAATACGGAGAAACTCCTCAAATTTTACTGCACCTGAATAGATTATAAGCGACACAATAGAAACGATATCCTGATTGTCCTGGGTAAATTGAAGAAGGTCCTTTGTGTGGATCTTCTTGTAGAGTTTGAGGAAGTTTTCCTTTTCTGCTAAATCCAGTGAATGTCCAAAAACAATTTCTGCAAGAGAAACTATTGCATCCGTTCGAGCCTTATCAATGGGAAGGTGATTTCTTCCATGCGCACCAATTGCAGTTTTATCGATATCAACTATGAGGATCGTGCTATTGCTAATTTTATCCAGAACAAAATCTTTTAACATTGCCCAACTTGTATTAAAAACAACATAGGGATAAGGTGATTGTGTCTCCGTTGCAGTCTCATCGGTTATGACACCAAAGATGTTGACTCCTAATTCTTTCAAGTTCTTTATAACCGTTAGGTCAGAAAGAAATGTATCTCCAAGATAGACAACTGATGAAAAGTCTAATGCACTCTTCAAGATTTCTCTAAGGACAAGTGCGTACTCTTTGTCCTTCTTCCGAGGGAGAGTATTAAGTCCCAATCTATCTTTAAGGTCGTTAAAATTAGGAAGGGATTTCTTAACAGGATTTAACTCTCTAAAGATTATATAGTCGTTAAAGATATCGTTTAAAGTACCACGTCTCAAAATCATATAAGCCCCTTTACATATGCAAGTTCTGCGTTGAGGACACTTCCACCAGCAGCCCCTCTTATGGTGTTGTGAGAAAGCACTGTAAATGTGAGGGTTGAGCCTTTTAATTTAATCCTCCCAACGCTTACACTCATCCCGTTCCCCTTGTTTACATCAAGCACAGGTTGAGGTCTCAAAGGATCCTCAAACACAACTATTGGTTTTTCGGGTGCGGTAGGCAATTTCAATTCCTGAGGGACACCCTTAAACTCACTTAAAGCGCTGATAATCTCTGGAAGGTATGCCTCTACTTCAAGGAATACAACCTCTGTATGCCCTTCACGCACGGGAACTCTGTTTGTCCTTGCAAAAATTTCAAGTTCAAAGTCTTTAAATTCACCGTCAAATGTGCCTAAAATCTTTTTCGTTTCACGCTCTATTTTCTCTTCCTCGTTTGCAATATAGGGCAAAATATTTCCGTGGATGTCGAGTGCATAAAGCCCGTGGATGCCTGCTCCAGAAATTGCCTGCATCGTAACAACAAAAAGATTGCTTATTTTAAACCTTTCCGTAAGTGCCTTTAATGGGATTACAAGCCCGGTTGTCGAGCAGTTTGCATTTGTTATAATGAAGCCTTTTGTCCCCTGATACTTCACTGCCTCTATATGGTCGGGATTTACTTCTGGAATAAGGATAGGAACAAACCTATCATACCTGTGAGAGGAAGTATTAGAGAATACAAAGTGGCCACTTTTTGCAAGTTCGACTTCAAGGGTATCGGCAACATCGGAGGGAAGTGCAGAAAAAACAATACTTTCTTCAACCTCAGGCGATTCTTCAAAGGACTTCACAACCATATCTTTTGCGTACTGAGGTATGTCTTTTTCAAGCACCCACTGCACTACATCCCCATACTTCTTTCCCTTGCTTTTGTTACTTCCATAGAGACTTGTTACCTCAAAAAATGGATGGTTTTCAAGAAGACTTACAAACCTCTGCCCTACCATTCCTGTTGCACCCATAATCGCAACTTTCTTTTTCATATGTATGCCTCCAAACTTAAAATGTCCTGAAGCACTCCAATTGCAGTAACCCTGAGTCCTGCACCGAGCCCCCGGATTGTAATAGGAATATTCGAAAAGTTTTTGAGATATATTTCAAAGATGTTTTCACCTTCTCTAAGGGAACCGAATGCAGAATCCTTAGGAAAAGCCTTCAAAGTTATCCTGAGTTTATCTTCGATCTCTACAATTGGATACACAACAGAATCTGGGCTTAAAAGGTTTCTAATCTTTTGCTCAAAGTTCTTATAGTCTTTCTCAAAAAATTCATCGAGGTTTTTTGCCCTGGTAAAGCACTCAAATTCGATATCATTTTCCTTAAAGTCCTTTCCTATAACATAAGAAAGAATTTTTCCCTTGCGTAGAAGATCCATCCCAACAAGGTCGTCAACAGGATTTGGCTCGGTATATCCCAGCTCAACTGCCTTAAGAATTGCATCTTTCAAAGATTCTCCCCTGTTAACGAGGGTAAAAATGAAGGAGAGTGTTCCTGAGGGAAGCCCAACAATCCTATAGACTGTGTCCCCTGCATTTATAAATTCCCTCAAGACTTTAATAAGTGGTAACGATGCGCCAACAGTCGTCTCAAAAAGGAATTTCCCTTTTGAAGTTGTGAACTTCTTAAAGGTCTCAAAGTCTGTTGCGAGGTTTTTCTTATTTGAGGTTACGACATTAAAGCCCATAGATAGAAGTTCAAGAAGGTCCATTGCTATAGAGTCAGAGTTTGTAACATCGACTATTACAGTATTTTTTGGAAGGGACTTTATGTAGTTTACAGGGCTTCCGCTGTTTTTGAAGTTAAAGTCCCAATTTTCGATGTGTTCTTTTACCTCATCACTTTTTGCAAAACCTTGAGAGCGTGCAAGCCCAACATAGCGTACGCGAAGGTTTAGATCACGCTCAAAATGGCTTTCGTTTTCTTTTATGAGTTTTATGAGTTCTTTCCCAACGGAACCAACACCAAACTGGAATATGTTAATTGTCTTTATCTTTTGCCCCGCAAGACCGAGTTCGGAGTGAAGCGCATTCAAAATTTTCCCTACATCGCCCCTCTTTACAACAAAAGAGAGGCTATTTTCGGATGAACCCTGCACAATTGAGATAACCTTTATTCCGTAGGCATAAGAGATCCTGAAAATCTCTTTGTGAAGGGATTCGTCCCTGTTTAAGCCATCGCCCACGATTGAGACAATGGAGAGGTTTTTCTTTGAGGAAATCTTATCGATGAGTCCGAGTTTTATTTCGTTATCAAACTCATTTTTCAAGCCTTCAATGAGGCGATCAGAAACACCCTCATTTACAAAAAGGTCGACTGTCTGTTCCGACGATGACTGCGCAATCATTATGACATTAACGCCAGTTTTTGATGCTCTTTCGAAGATCCTTCTTGATATTCCCTTTAGTCCCTGCATACCTTTTCCCTCAACAGAAACAAGCGCAATATCCTTTATCGAAGTTACCGCTTTCGGTCCTAAAAACGCACTTTCATCACTTATAAGGGTGTGAGGTCCATTTGGGTCAAAAGTATTCAAAACCCTTATTGGAATATGCTTTTCCATTGCAGGGATGAGGGACTTTGAGTGCATAACCTTTGCACCAAAATACGAAAGTTCTCTTACTTCTGCGTAACTCAACTTTTCTATCGTCTTTGCGCCCTGGACAACCTTTGGATCTCCAGTCAAAACACCATTTACATCCGTGTAAATCCACACTTCCCTTGCATCGAGAAGACGCCCCAAAATCGTCCCTGTAAAATCGCTTCCTCCTCTTCCAAGGGTTGTTATTGCACCGTTAACATCGCTTCCGATGTAGCCTGTAACAACTGGAGTGAAGCCTTCTTTTATGTAACGACCAAGAATTTTTTGTGCCCGCTTTTCACTTTCTTCGTAAAGAGGATTTGCATCAAGGTAATCAGAAGTTGTTATAAGGAATGTTGTTGCATCAACCGGTGCAGACTTAAGCCCCATAGTCTGAAAGTATTTTGAAACAATGCGTGCGTTCATCCTCTCTCCAAAAGATTGGATAAGTGCATTTGCCCTGTCCGAAAGTTCCCCAAGCATATACACCGCAAAAAGAATTTCCTCTAATTCACTTAAAAGTTCGTTTACGGAGTCAAGTTCGTTTCCAAAAAGTTCTATGGAAGTATCTTTATGTTTCTTCTTAATGGATGCAAAGACATCTTTAAAACCCTCATCGTGAGATACTGCAAGTGCGCTTGCCTTTATGAGGCTGTCCGTAACGCCGCTCATTGCAGAAACAACAACTACCTTTGACTCATCAATGCCTTTAACAATTTCGTAAACCTGCCTTATCGCCTTTGCGCTTCCAACTGATGTGCCACCAAACTTTAAAACAAGCATACTATTCACCCTCCAGAACAATTTTCTTCAAAGCATTCTCAAGGTCTTTTAATGTCTCTATTTCAAAAAATCGTGAACGGCTTTTCACATCTTTAATATTTCCCGTGTGTAAGTTTATCGAGGTATCCGGGTCTTTAAGGATGTTGCCTGTAAGAATCATTACAACGGTATCACTACTTTTAATTACGCTACTTTTCCGAAGTTTTCTTAAACCTGCAAGAGTTGATGCAGACGAAGGTTCGCATCCAATACCAAGGTTGTCGATATCTCTCTTTGCTTCAAGTATCTCAAGGTCACTTACGCTTTCAACAACACCTTGCGTAAATTCTATTGATTTAACTGCCTTTTCGTAGTTCACGGGATTACCTATCCTTATTGCAGTTGCAATGGTCTCCGCTTTCATTGGCTCAAATTCCTTAAATCCACTCTTAAAAGCCCTGTAGAAAGGAGATGCGCCTTCTGCCTGGATTACCGCAAGGCGTGGAACTTTATCGATGAATTTGAACTCGAACAATTCCTTTAAAGCCTTCCCAAAAGCAGAAGTATTGCCAAGGTTACCACCAGGAACGATAATCCAATCGGGGACAACCCACCCAAGTTCTTCAAGCGTATTTATGATGATTGTCTTTTGCCCTTCAAGGCGGAGGGGATTAAGAGAATTAAGAAGATATAACTTATACTCACTGCTTGCCTCTTGAACGAGTTTCATCGCATAGTCAAAGTCCCCTGAAATCTCGAGGACATTTGCACCATATGCAAGCGCCTGCGAGAGTTTTCCTAAGGCAACTTTCCCTTTTGGAATGAAAACAACACTTTTAAGCCCGGCATGTGCAGAGTAACTTGCAAGGGATGCGGAGGTGTTGCCCGTTGAAGCACAGGCTGTTATCTTAAAACCAAGTTTTTTTGCTACACTTACACCAACAGTCATTCCCCTATCCTTGAAAGAACCGGTTGGGTTTTCGCCTTCGTGCTTAAAGTAAACTTCCATTCCATCGACAACCTTTTTGTAAAGATTTGTTCTCCCCTCGGGAAGGGTTACGATAGAATTAGGTTCAATATCAAGCACAAACTCCCTGTAGCGCCATACACCGCTCTGGTTATAAGGTTCAAGCGACATCCTTCTTTTAAGGAACTCATCTTTTAAGGTCGGGGAAAGTGTGCCCTGCAAACTCACTTCAAGCAGTCCGCCGCAGTCGCAACGGGTCTTTGATGAAAAAACATCGAAAGTCTTACCACACCTAATACATTTAAGTACCCTTTCCATATTGCGATTATTATAATAAAATTTCCGAATTTTAAAAAGAAAAAAGGGCGGCTTTCACATACCGCCCCTACAAAAATAGCGTTAGACTACTTTAAAATAAATGTCACATAAACATTAACCGCAATTTCGTTTGAACCAACCTCTATGGGAGCACCCGTACCCATCCCCTCAGCGCCACCATAGTAGGGGGCTTTAGATTGTTCTGGGACATACTCGTAAGAAACAACTTTGTAATCTGAAACTTTCTTTCCCATAGTTTTTGCAATCTCCTCTGCCTTTGCCCTTGCATCGGAAAGTGCCTTTGAAAGGAGTTCTTTCTTTACCTCGTCTTCATTACTTGCCTTGAAGTTCAGGTTATAAAAGGTGTTTGCTCCTGCATTCGCCCCTGTACTTATTACATCACCAATGAGGGTTGTTTTAACTGTAACCGTAAGATCGTGTTCGACACTGTAGCCAGTCCTTGTTGGAGGCTGC
>JAEMPV010000104.1 GCA_022759145.1 Caldisericum sp. | reverse complement strand
GGGTCATTCTGACGAGCGCACTTTGCGAGGAAGAATCTCCTATTCAATCGAAGGGGTTAAAAGACCCCCTTCGAACTTCCCCCAAAAAGACCTTAAACCTTCTCGGGGAAGTTTTTGGGTAAAATTGTCGATCTAAAACGATTTAAATGCGCAGTTTTAAGTGAATATTAATGCAGTCTATACGAAAACAAGGGAGTTTTAAAAGATAATTTTCTGAGTGTCTGGTGCCGGGGGCCGGAATCGAACCGGCACGGTGTCGCCACCGCGGGATTTTAAGTCCCGTGCGTCTGCCTGTTCCGCCACCCCGGCACAAAACTTTGGAGGCACCGGTCGGATTCGAACCGACGCATGAGGGTTTTGCAGACCCTTGCCTTACCACTTGGCTACGGCGCCATGGAGCGGAAGACGGGATTTGAACCCGCGACAACTGGCTTGGGAAGCCAGCGCTCTGCCCCTGAGCTACTCCCGCACACTTAATATTATAGCGAAGTTTTTAACTTCTGTCAAATAAGAAAACCGAAAAATTCACAAAATTTAGTCATTTGATAAATTTCCCGGGTGACGCTCAATTATGATTGTTACAGGACCATCGTTAACAAGTTCAACTTCCATATGCGCCTTAAAAACACCGGTTTTAACCTTTGGATAAATTGCCCTCACTAAATTAACAAAATTATCGAAGTATTCTCTTGCAAGGGTCTCTTCCATTGCATCCGAAAAACTCGGACGGTTGCCTTTTTTAATGTATGCTGCAAGGGTAAATTGTGAAACGAGAAGTATTTCACCATCAATATCCTTTACAGAAAGGTTCATCTTGTCCTCATTATCTTCAAAAATTCTGAGGTTTACAATTTTATTTGAAATCCATTTAAGGACTTCTGGGGTATCATCTTTTTCAATGCCCGCAAGGACAAGAATACCTTTGCCAATTTCCGAAACAACTTCATCATTCACTTTCACTTTCGATGTCTTCACTCTCTGGACTACTACCCTCATAAACCCACCTCTTAGAAACCCTTACCTTAACAACCTCTTCAAGGCTTTCAAGTTCGTGTACTAAATCTGAAAGATTCACCTTTGGGTCGAGTTTACATGAAAATCTCACATATGCAAGGAGTTTTCCTTTGAATTTCTTTTTCTTTGAAGAGGAGTGGAAATTCTCAAAACTTATGTTTCTTTTTGCAAAAACGCCCGAAATTTTATATATAAGTCCTGGAACATCCTGAACCGTTAATTTGAAAAAGGCGTAGAGATTCTTTTCTTTTCCCTTGCTCCAGTGTGCCTCAACAATTTTTCCACCATTTTCGATTATCTTTATAAGATTTGGACAGTCAACACGGTGAACTTTAATGCCACGCCCTCTTGACACATACCCTACAATTTCATCAAAGGGCTTCGGATTGCAGCACTTTGCAATGGAGATGTTGATGTTGCTTGCGCCATTAATTGCAGGGAAATATTCGGATACCTCGGTTTTAGGCTTTAAAGGAATTATTTTTGGAAGCTGAACCTTTGGCGTCTCTTCAACTTTTTCCTGCTCTTTCTTTTCTTCGTAGAGTTTTCTAAAGTATGCCTTTATTTTCGATTTTGCAGAGGCAGTCCTAACGAACTGAAGCCAGTCAAGTTTTGGGCCTGTTGAGGTTTTGGAAGTGATAATCTCAACCCTATCTCCTGTTTGGAGTTTGTAGTCCAGTGGAACCATAGTGCCATTAACCTTTGCACCAATGCAACGGTATCCAATGTCCGTATGAACTCTGAAAGCAAAATCAACAGGTGTTGAGCCTTGAGGAAGTTCTATAACATCTCCCTTTGGCGTAAAGACAAGCACCTCATCTGTGAAAAGATCGACTTTTACTCTCTCAACGAATTCCTTTGAAGAGCGCACTTCCTTTTGCCACTCGAGCATCTGCCTGAGCCATGCAATTTTTGCTTCGTAATTTTTATCGAGGGATTTCCCTTCCTTGTACTTCCAGTGGGCTGCAATTCCTATTTCGTCAACCTCGTGCATTTCTCTTGTTCTTATCTGGATTTCAAAAGGCTCACCCGATTTTGTTATGACTGTTGTGTGAAGAGACCTGTAATTATTGGGCTTTGGCATTGCAATGTAATCCTTAATCCTTCCAGGGACAAGTTTATAGTAGTTATTTACAATCCCGAGGACCTGGTAGCATGTAGGGATATCATCAACGATAATCCTCAAGGCAATGATGTCGTAAATCTCCTCAAACTGCTTTCCATCACGGATCATCTTCCTGTATATGCCGTAGAGGTTCTTTGGACGCCCTTCCACAACACCAGATATGCCGTGCTCCTTTAAAAGATTTCTCAATTCCTCCATCAATTCGTTTACATAAGCCTCACGCTCTTCCCTCTTTTTTGCAACTTTCTTTGCAAGTTCATAGTACTTTTCTGGTTCAAGATACCTGAAACTGAGGTCTTCGAGTTCCCATTTTATAGTGTACATTCCAAGGCGGTGCGCAAGAGGGACATAGATATCCATAGTCTCACGGGCAATTTCCTTTTGCTTTTCAGGGGGAAGGTAGTTTAATGTGCGCATATTATGAAGCCTATCTGCAAGTTTAATGAGGACTACACGCACATCCTGCGCCATTGCAAGGAGCATCTTCCTCAAACTTTCAAGATGTGCTTCTTCTGTTGAGACGCTTTTTATGCCCTTTAACTTCGTAACCCCGTTTACAAGGAAGGCTACAGTCTCCCCAAAATTTTCTTTTATTTCATCTATCGTAACGCCTGTATCCTCTACAACATCGTGAAGAAGGGCTGCAGCGTAAGTCTCGGCATCGAGTTTGAGGTTTGCAAGGATAAGTGCAACATTTAGCGGATGAATGATATATTCTTCGCCTGATTCTCTTGTTTGAGCAGAGTGTTTCTCCTCTGCAAACTTGTAGGCTTTCTCTAAAAGTTGCATCCCCTCACCATCAAGGTAAGGGGATACCTTATTTTTTAATTCTTCAAAAAGGCTTTCTTTAGTCAAAGTTTACAAGGGAAAATATATGGTATTTCCCTATCTTTTCCTCTCCTTTCAAACCTTTGAGTATAACAACAAATCCCCAGCCAACAATTTCAGCACCAAGCGACTCAACAAGTTGCGATGCTGCAAGTGCAGTGCCACCTGTTGCAAGAAGGTCATCAATCATAAGGACTCTTTCGCCTTTCTTAAAGGCATCTTTGTGAAGTTCAAGGATAGACATTCCGTATTCAAGCTGGAACTCTTTCCTAACAACTTCGTATGGAAGTTTTCCTGGCTTTCTTATTGGAACAAAGCCTGCGCCTAATTCTCTTGCAATTGGTGCACCAAAAATGAACCCCCTTGCTTCGATTGCTGCAACTTTATCAACATGGAATGTCCTGAAGTGGTCTGCAATCTCTTTCACAGTAAAGTTAAATGCATCCTTATCCCCCATAAGAGGCGTTAAGTCTCTAAACAGAATCCCCTTCTGCGGAAAATCAGGGATGTCTCTAATGTATTTCCTCAAATCCATTTCTACCTCCTAACAAATATATTATACTCACTTTCTCTTTTTGGAAGTTTTCCCTTTCTTTTTTGACTTAGGCTTGCTTGCCTTCGCTTCTTCAACTTCTGTTGTAACAGCTTCTTGAGAAGGCTCTTCAAGGGCGCTTTCCTTAGGTTCCTCAACAACTTTCACAACACTTTCCTTCTTTGAGATTTCTTCTTTTAGAGTTTCGCCTCTAAAGAGGACAAGGAGAGGTGAAGCTATGTAAATCGAGGAATAGGTTCCTGAGAAAAGACCAAAGAGCAAAGTCATAGAGAAGTCTCTTAAGGCAGTTCCGCCAAAGATAACAAGTGCAAGCGATGAGAAGAGTGTTGTAATTGATGTGTTCATCGAACGCACCCAGACCTCGGTTATACTCTTGTTAACAATTTCTCTAAAGGACTCTCTTAACTTGAATTTTAGTTTTTCTCTAATCCTATCCATGACAACGACTGTATCTTCTACGGAGTATGTAATGATTGCAAGGAATGCACCAATGAAAGGCGCATTAATCTCAATTCTGAACAATGCAAGCATTCCCAGAGTTACAAGGATATCGTGGAACAATGCAAGAACTGTCGCTGCTGCAATCTTAAATTCAAATCGTATAGAAATATAGAAAAGGACAAAGAGAAGTGCAAGTAGAAGTGCAATTGCACCGTTTCGCATAAGTTCACTTCCAATAACAGGAGCAATTGATGTTATTTGTGTTGCATCCTTATTGACCTTGTAGAGTTTATCAACTTCGTTAACAATCTTTGTGATATCATCAGGAGAAACACTTGTTGCATTTATCTTGATTATGACTTTGTTTCCCTGCGCTTCCTGGACAATTGCATCCTTATATCCAATACTTGCAACAACATCTCTTACTTTTTGAGAATCTGGTGTATTTTGACAGGCAAGAGTGATAACAGAACCACCCCTAAAGTCAATACCGAGGTTTAGTGGCGAGCCAAATTTGACCCAGTTTACCCCCATTGCAATAAGGCCAATAAGAATAATGGTTATGGAAATTGAAAACCACAGTTTTGTGTGTCCTAAAATATCCCAGTTTGCAATCCTATCTCTAAAACTCATCTCATACCTCCTATATTCCCCACATCCACGGCTTCTTCAGTGAAGTCTGTGGAAGGAATAGTTCAACAAGAAGCCTTGTAACAAAGACGCCAGAAATAAATCCCGAAAGGATTCCTATCGTGGTTGTAACTGCAAAGCCTTTGATTATGGTTGTGCCAAAGTAGAAAAGGATCGCAGCACCAACAAGAACTGTAAGGTTGGAATCAATAACCGTCCTGAGCGCATTTGCAAAGCCTGCATTTATAATTGACTTAAGCGTCTTTCCAAGTTTCAACTCTTCTTTCATTCTCTCAAAAACGATTACATTTATATCAACAGCCATACCAAGCGAAAGGATTGCACCACCTATTGCAGGAAGGGAAAGTGTTGCATGCATAAGGAAAAGCACCGCAAGTTCCAAGGAGACATAGAACACAAGGGAAAGTGCAGAAAGAAGTCCAAGATACCCATAGAAAATAATCATATAAAGAGCGATAAGTATGAATGCAACAATTCCGCCGATTACTGCCATTCTTATTGTATATGAACCAAGTGAAGGACCAACGACATCTTCCTGAATAAAATTCAATTTAACAGGCAAAGCACCACTTCTTAAAAGTGCTGCATAGTTTGCTGCCTCTTCTTTCGTGAAATTGCCTTCAATAACACCCTGACCTTCGGTTATGGCACTCTTTACAGTCGGAGCCATAAGCAATTTGTTATCGAGGTATATGGAAATTGTCTTTCCAATATTCTTTTGTGTGACATCTGCAAATATTTTTGTTCCTTCGGCATCAAGCTGGAATGCAATAACAGGCTGTCCCAGAGTTGCAGGGTCTTTACTGAACTCAAGTGTTGCATTCTTTATGTGTGCTCCTGTTAAGACAACTGTTCCATCTTCAGTTTTAAACTGCAAGAGTGCTGTTTGCCCTATGAGTTCTTTTGCTTTCTGTGGGTCTTTCCATCCTGGGAGTTCTACATCTATTCTTTTCCAGTTTGCACCCTTTTCCTGGACAACTACTGCTTCAGAGATGCCAAGTGCGTTTACCCTTTTTTGAATTACGCTTATCGCAGTTTGCATTGCTTCAGGCGTAACCTTAACTTCAGGTGTGTCGACTGCTTCAAGGACAAACCTAACGCCACCTTTTATATCAAGCCCAAAACGTGGCACGATGTAACTTTCAAATTTGCTTAGAGTTTCAAGCGGTTTTGAGGATGCGGTTATTGCAGTGTAATCGATGTAAACCGCAAGCCCAAAGACAATAAGAAAGATAATAAACCAGACTAAAAGCCTTTTCTTCATCTAAGAACCTCCTACAATTTTGGTTTCGTCTAATATTTCCTTCAACTTCATAAAATCCTTAACAAGTAAATCCTTGTATTCCCCGTGGTAAAGTGCTGCTGCGGGGTGAAATGTAACAAAAAACCTCAAGCCATCCTTTTCAAATACTCTTCCGTGGGCTGAACTCACCTTGAGTGTTGGAGAGATAAGCGCATTAAGAGGAGTATTGCCAAGTGTAACGATAATCTCGGGTTCTATAACGGAAATCTGCGCATAGAGGTATGGCAAACACGCCTCGACCTCCTCTGGTGTTGGCACTCTGTTATTTGGAGGCCTGCACTTAACAATATTGCCAATAAAAACTTCAGATCTATCGATTCCGATGCTTGAAAGAAGTTGAGTAAGGAGTTTTCCTGCTGCCCCGACAAAAGGAAGCCCCTGTATATCTTCGTCACGCCCAGGTCCTTCCCCCACAAACATTATTCGCGCATCAGCAGGACCAACACCAGGAACATAATGCGTCTTTGTTTTGTGAAGGTCGCACTTCGTGCAGTGCCTTATGTCGTTTTCGATCTCCTTAAGCATCTCAACTTTTCCCATCTATTTTACCAACTCTTACAATCCCGTGAGGGCTTTCAAGGAACGTCTTAAGGTAGTTATCAAACTCGTCCTTTGTGATACCCTCAATTTCCTTAATTATTGAATCAATGGTCCTTATGCTTCCTTGCATAAGACCTGAAACACCATTTTTCTGCATTCTTGAGGAAGTGCTTTCAAGCCCTAAAACAAGGCTTCCTAAAAGGTAGTTTTTGGCGTTAACAAACTCCTCATCGCTAAAGCCTTTTTCTTTTACATTATCCAGCTCTTCAAGCATCATATCTTCAACAGTTTTCCCGTATTTTGGAAGAGTTGAAGCATACACTACTGTGCCACCTGTATCCGTAAGCCTTACCGGGTATGCATAGACTGTGTAAACAAGTCCGTTTTCTTCACGCAATTTCTGGAAAAGCCTCGAGGACATATTTCCACCAAGTGCTGTTGTAAAGATCGAGTGAAGGTAGGACTCGTGGGTGAAACTCTTTTCGCCCTTAAGGGTTATAGCAATGTGGAGTTGGGCTGTATCTTTGGGAAAGTTAATCTCTGAAAATGCATAAGGAGCAACTTCTGTTTTAAGGTTGACTGAACCATCTCTAAAATCCTTAAAATACCTATCAAGCAGTGTCTCTGCAGTATGGGTTTCAATATCTCCCACAACGGAGACAAAGATATTATCACGAACGAAAAACCTTTTAAAATATGAAACAATATCCTCGTAGGTTATTGAGCGGACGCTTTCCTCAGTCCCAAGGGGATTTCTCGAAAGGGGGCTATCTCCCCAAAGAGAGCGGAGGGCTTCGGTTTGGCATATATCCTGAGGATCGTCGTAAAACTCATAGATCTCCTCAAGAATAACCTCACGTTCCTTTTCAAGAAGATCCTTATTGAATGTGGGATTTGTAAGGATATCAGATAGCACATCAAAGCCAACCTCAATATCCTTCCCAAGCAGTTTTACATAGAAGAGGGAATACTCGCCTGAGGTATAGGCGTTAATCTCTCCACCAAGCCCTTCAATTGCCTTGGAAATTTCAAAAGAGGAGCGTTTCTTTGTCTCCTTAAAGACCATATGCTCGATAAAGTGAGCAATGCCAAGTTTATCTTCCTCATACCTCGAGCCAGACTTCACAAAAACGCCAAGAGAAACCGAAGGGAATGTGTGGTTCTCCTCAACGAAGTATCTGGTAGAAGTTTTAGAAATGCTTATATCAAGACTTTCGTTCATTCTCTTTTCTCCGAATTTTCGTTGTTATTTTTCTTTTCACCATCAACTGCTTTCTTTGAAAGTTGTATCTTTCCGTCGTCTTCAATCTTAAGGACTTTTACCTTTACCTTGTCGCCAATATGGAGTTCTTTCCTTATATCCTTTATAAACTTATCCGAAATCTGTGAGATATGCAAAAGACCAACATAGTTTGGAAGGATCTGCACAAGTGCACCAAAGTCTTTAAGGTCAACAACAACGCCCTCATAAACTTTTCCTTCTTCAGGCTCTGCAAGGAGTTGATTTATACGCTCCAAAATCGTATTAAGGATATTTTCGTTTGGTGCCGTGATATACACTTTCCCATCAGGCTCGATATTGATTTCTGAATCTGTTGAACCAATTATGCTTCTTATAGTTTTTCCGCCGGGACCAATAAGCAAGCCAATCTTATCAGGTCTAATTTGCATTGTATAGACACGTGGCGCATATGGAGAAATCTCAGGACGAGGTGCAGGGAGTACTTCTTTCATTTTCTCAAGGATGAATAGCCTTGCTTTGCGCGCTTGCTCGAGTGCAATTCTCAATATATCGACTGTTATACCCTTTATCTTTATATCCATTTGAAGTGCCGTAATACCTGTATCAGTCCCTGTAACCTTGAAGTCCATATCACCCAGGTGGTCTTCTGCTCCTTGAATATCTGTAAGAACGACAAACTGGTCGCCTTCCTTTATGAGCCCCATAGCAATACCTGCAACAGGCTTCTTTATGGGAACACCTGCATCCATAAGGGCAAGAGTAGAGCCGCATGTTGATGCCATTGATGTCGAGCCGTTAGACTCGAGGACTTCTGAAACAACCCTTATCGTGTATGGAAACTCTTCTTCGTCGGGAAGTACTGGCACAAGGGCACGCTCCGCAAGTGCACCATGACCGATTTCTCTTCTTGTTGGTCCTCTCATTGGACGCGCTTCGCCCACTGAGAATGGAGGGAAGTTATAATAGTGCATGTAGCGCTTTGTTTCAACTTCCTCTTCAAGAGACTCAACAAGTTGCCCTTCGCCTTTGCCACCTAAGGTTGCAATGGATAGGACTTGAGTCTGACCTCTTGTGAAAAGAGCAGAACCATGAGTCCTTTTTAAAACGCCTACTTCAATTGAAATAGGTCTTATCTCTTCGGGCTTTCTTCCGTCGATTCTGTTGCCCTTGAGAGTTTCTCCTCTTATGTAGTTTCTCAAAATGAGGTCGAATATCATATTAACATCGGATACTTTTTCGGGATACTTCTCTTCGTACTCTGTAATAATGCCCTTCTTTATCTCTTCAAGGGCTTTTTCTCTTGTGAGCTTCTCCTTGTTTTCAAGTGCAAGTTTAATCTTATCAAGGATTTCCGCCTCAATCTCCTGTTTGAGTGCCTCATCAATTACAATTTCGGGTACTTCTACCTTTGGCTTTCCGATTTTCTTTGCAAACTCCTCCTGCACAAGGGAGATCTTTTTTATCTCTTCAAGAGCAACCTGCATTGCCTGAATCATTGTATCTTCGGAAACTTCCTTTGCACCTGCTTCAATCATAATAAGTGCGTCTTTTGTCCCTGCAATACTCAAATCAAGAAGGCTTTTTTCGTCAATCTCATTCTCATTTGGATTGATGACGAACTTTCCGTCTATAAGCCCCACCTTTACGGCGGATACTGCCTCATAGAACGGCTCATCCGAGATAAGAGATGCAAGGGATGCCGCATTTATTCCAAGAATGGCAGGTGAAATCGAGCCATCAGCAGAAAGCACATAAACAACAATATGGACAGGTCTTCTGAATTGAATTGGAAACATCGGCCTTAGTGGACGGTCGATAAGGCGGGAACCAAGTATTTCTTCGTCGGTTGGACGCCCTTCCCTCTTGTAGAACCCTCCGGGGATCTTTCCTGCAGCATACATCTTTTCGAAGTAATCAACGGTTAACGGGAAAAAGTCTGTTGGCTCTGCAGGTTCATCTCCCATAGTGGAAGTTGCAAGCACCTGGGTGCCGCCACATGTTGCAAAAACAGCACCCCCTGCTTGCTTTGCCATCCTACCAACTTCAAACTCAATAACTTTTCCGCCTACTTCTATACTTACTTTCTCTACCATAGCCTTATGCTCTTAAATTCAATTCTTTAACAATTCTCTCATAACGCTCTTTGTCAGTTTCTTTAAGGTAGGTGAGGAGTTTCCTTCTTTCACCGACAAGCTTGAAAAGACCTCTTCTGGATGCAAAGTCCTTCTTGAATTGCTTCAAATGCTCTGTAAGGTTGTTAATCCTCAAAGTGAGAAGTGCAATCTGCACTTCAGGAGAGCCAGTGTCGCCTTCATGACGACCAAACTTTTTAAAAATTTCTTCTTTTTGTTCTTTTGTAATCATTCTTAACCTCCTAAATAAATTTTTATTTCGCTAATAACAAAGGAAACCGTATGGAGGGTTATACGAGTTTCCCTTGCTAAAAGCAAAGATATTATACAATATTTTTTATCTTTTTCAAAAGGCAAAATGCTTGAAAAATTAGTGGTATAAATTATAATCGTAAGGTATGAAAAAATTTAATGAATTTATAGAAAGCAATTCGTCATTCATAATAACGCTTGGAATTCCACTTGGGCTTCTGTTCCCGCAGTTTGCAATTCTAAAGCCTTATCTTACTTATCTATTAATGCTAATTCTTTTCTTTACATTTTTAAAACTCGACTTCGTAGATATCATTAAGGTTGCAAAAAGAGTGAAACTCCTCATCTATGCGATTATCTTGGACCTCATTATCCTTCCTCTTATCGTATTTGCAATGTTAAAAATATTCAAGGCACAAGACTTTCTCCTTGCTTCTCTTCTTCTATTCTCGGCTGTTCCTGCAGGCGTTGCATCTGCATCAATTACGGATATCCTCGGTGGAGATACAATTCTTTCAACAACGATCATTATAATTACGCACATAATTGCGCCCCTTACAATCCCACTTTTATTTTACATCCTTTTAAGAAAGGTGATTCGTGTTGATTACCTTAATATATCCCTAACGCTTATAAAACTCATATTTCTCCCCCTTATACTCTCGCAGGCATTCAAGTACACCTTTAAAAATCTAACAGCACAAATTGTAAAGAGAAACAAAATCATCACAACATCGATACTGCTTCTCCTTGGAACAACAATTACAGCAGTAAATTACAATTTCATAGTAAAAAATCCTGTTAGTGCATTAGGATTTATACTCATCTCAATTCCAATCTATATCTTGTTTATGGTAATTCCTTTCTATTTAACACCTAAACTTCCAATGGAAGAGCGTATTTCTATCTTTGCAACAAAAGCTTTTATGAATGTTACAATTGGCGTTGTGCTTGCGCTTTCTTTCCTTGATGCAAAGGCATCACTTGTGCTTACACTTGCGCAGATCCCCTGGTCTTTAATGATTTTTCCTGCACAGATTTTTATAAGGCTAAATAAAAATACCCCCGGAAATACCGGGGGCAAATGATCTCAAGTATATACTACTCGAGTGTAATTTCTTTTGTCTTCTTGCCAGTTTCAACCTTTGGAAGAGTTATTTCAAGAACACCATTTTCGAATTTTGCCTGTGCTTTTTCAGGGTCAACTTCTGCTGGTAACGGTATTGCTCTGTAGAAACTACCATAAACACGCTCTTCAATGAAGTAGTTCTCTTCCTTTTCCTTACGCTCCTTCTTTACTTCACCGGAGATAGTAACAGCATCAGGTTCAACTTTTATCTTAACATCCTTCTTGTCAATTCCAGGAAGGTCTGCTTTAACTACAATTTCGTTATCTTTTTCAATTACATCAACTGAAGGAGCAAAGGCAATCTGAGTTTCTACAGGTTGGATTTCACCCCTCTCCTTTCGAGGAAGCGCTAATCTTGGTTTTGCGCTTCTCCAGAACTGAGAGAAGATGTCGTCAATTTCTTGTTCAAGCCTTCTAATTTCTTCAAATGGATCGTACATTCTTGCCATATCCATCACCTCCCGATACATATTATATATAATTTTTTATTTTTGTCAAGAGGGTAAACGGAGGAATTTTAACTCTCTTTTTACAAGCCTTAACACACTTTACGAATTTTTTATAAGGCTTTTCTCGGTGTGCTCGTTACACTCAAACTGGATGTTCGTGTGGTCTATATGAAACACGTCTTTAATGAGGTTTTCTATCTGGCTTCGTATTGCCTTTGTCTCCTCAACGCTTGTATTTGGTTTAACATTCACATGTGCCTCAAAAAGTGTTGTTTCATCGTCAAGTTTCCAAATGTGGACATGGTGCATATTAACAACACCTGGAATTTTCAAGACACTTTCTTCAACCTCTTTAACATCAATATCCGGAGGAGTTGCTTCAAGAAGGATAAGAGTGGATTCTTTTACGATTTTGAATGCCTCGTATCCCA
>JAEMPV010000103.1 GCA_022759145.1 Caldisericum sp. | reverse complement strand
GATAGAGCCTAAAATGGGTGAAAGAATTATAGACCCTGCATGTGGAGCGGGTGGTTTTTTGGTTGAAGTTTTATCACAGCTAAAGGGAAAAGAAAGTTTTAGCAATATTTACGGAATAGATAAAGAATTAGATTTAGTTAAGGTAGCTAAGGCTTATATGGCTATTATTGGAGATGGGCATGCAAATATATTTTGTGCTGATTCACTTTATCCACAATCTTGGTCAAAGGAGATGAAAGAGAAAATTAAGGATGAAAGCTTTGATGTAGTGCTTACAAATCCGCCGTTTGGGGCAAAAATATTTATTGAAGACAAGAATATTCTCAAAAACTATAAATTAGGGCATAAATGGGTTAAAGATAATTCAGGTAAGTGGGAAATTACTAATTCAGTCGTTAAACAAGTCCCACAAATTCTATTTATAGAGAGGTGCTTACAGCTTCTCAAACCAGGTGGCAGGATGGCAATCATTCTTCCTGACGGAGTTTTTGGAAACCCAAGCAGTAGATATGTATGGGAGTTTATTCTAAAAAATGCAAAAATATTAGCAGTAGTTAGCCTGCCTCCTGAAACTTTTCTTCCAAGCACTCACACTAAAACAAGCGTTCTGTTCTTAGAAAAGACAAAAAATAAAGATGAAGATTATGAGATATTTATGGCTATTGCAGAAAGAGTAGGGCATGATAAAAATGGCAAAATAATATTTAAGATGGATAAACAGGGAAATTATATCGTTGACAGTGAAGGAAACAAGATAATAGATGATGACCTGCCTATTATCGCTTCTAAATATAAAGAATTTAAAAATGGTAATCTACAGCCAAGTCGCTTTGGATTTACTGTGAGATTGTCTGAAATAAGAAACCATATTTTTATTCCAAGCTATTATAATCCCGAAACCGCACAGAAACTAAAGCAATTAGAGGAAACAGGGAAATATAAGCTTGTATCAATTGGAGAGTTGGTCAAACGAGGAATAATATCGGTAAAGAAAGGACATGAAGTCGGTTCAAAATACTACGGAATGGGTGATGTTCCTTTTGTAAGAACATCTGATATTGTTAACTGGGAAATCAAGATAGACCCTATAAAAAGCATTCCAGAAGAAGTTTATCAGCAATATAAAAAAAGACAAGACATAGGAGAAAATGATATTTTGTTAGTTACTGACGGGACTTTTCTTATAGGAAGAACAGCGATAGTTACACCGATAGATAAAAAGATAGTTATTCAAAGCCATATAACAAGAATTAAATGCTTAAAACCCGAAGAGCTTCACCCTTATTTACTGCTTTACTTATTAAATACTGAAATCGTGCAAAAACAAATAGAAGACAAAACTTTCGTTCAGGCCACAATCTCTACAATCGGAGAAAGACTATATGAGATAATAATTCCTATTCCTACAGATAACGATACTGCGGCAAAAATAATTAACGAGGTCTCGGAAATTATAAAAATGAAGGTAGAAGCACGGAAAAAAATGGAAAGTTTAATAAGAAACAAAGAGGAGGTATGAGAAATGGCAAAAGGTCGAACTGTTTCAGCCACTGAATTAACAGAAGAAGATAGAAAGGCATTAGAACTATGTAAGAGTATTAGCGATGTTCTTGCAAATTTAATAACAAGAACTGAAAGTAAAAAAGACTTTATAACAAATTATGGTAGAGTTCATTTTAGTAGAGATGCAGGTCTTGGGCTAGCAGGTGGAAAACTACAACGAGATGCACTTTGTACAAGAGGAAGAACAGATAAAGCTCCCTACTCAAACAGAAATTTGAGGTGGCATCCCCTTATTGTAGCTATGGAAACCCCGGATTATGCTAAAGAAGTTGAAGCAATTATCTTAGATAACAAATCATTAGTATTTGTTATAGAAGGTGAACTTTGGTATCCCAGAGATGTTCACAAATTGCCGGAAGTATATTGTGCACCTTTTGATAAGTGGTATGTCATTAGAGACGAACTTGCTCAATGGACAGACGAAGACTGGACTAATAATTCCTGTGTTATACCAGCAATGGAGTATTCAACATTACAATACTCAGTAGAGACTTTTGCTATCCTGGGAATTGCCGTAGTTGGTAATTTTTATAATGTAGACCCTCTAACAGCATATAATTCTATTTTGGAAGTATTTCAACAATACAACCACAAGTTAAGTTTGGAGTTTCCTAAACAAGACGAAGTTTTTGAACTAATGTTGTGCCCGCTGTGCCGTGCACCATTGAACGCTCCGCCTGGAAATATAGCTTTACCAGATAGAGAAAAAGTATTCCAACCACCTTGGAGGAAGTCTAAGAGAGATGAAGGGGAAGCAGAAAGTTTACAATTATTTCACACTGTTCCTCTAAGGGAGAATAAAATATATCATACTCCGAGACTAGTAAGATACGGTCATCGCTGGTGTAATGTTGCTATGGCTGACCACTCCGTTGATGAAACAGTAGATTTTATGCGAGCTGTCGTGAAGGCACATGAAAGAAAAGGGAAAGGAGGGTAATGAGAAATGGACTATGATACTCTGAGTTACTTAGCAATCCTGCCTTTCGACAAGGTAAAGTTAATAAAGAAGGTAAAATAAAAACAGAAGTGAAAAAGCAAAAAGCAATTTACACAAATAACTGAAGCTTGACAAAAACCCACATCTTTTTGACTGTGATTGGTGGCTGTTTTCAAAGATTGATGAAACTTTGGCCAAGGTGTATATACCCTATTACAGCGGAAGTTCAAGCAGAATAGCAAAGTTTAAACCTGACTTTATCTTTTGGTTTAGGAAAGGATGTAAATACCTTATACTCTTTCTTGACCCTAAAGGCACTGAGCATGCAGCCAATTACAAAAAGATAGACGGGTATAGCAGGATTTTTGAGGAAAATGGTGAACCTAAAGTTTTTGCATATGAGAACGAATGTGGGAAACTGGAAGTCAGGGTAATACTGAGATTTTGGAACAAAAGGTTGGATGATGTGCCAGATGCATACCTTAGTTACTATGTAGCGGATTTAGACAAGTTGGCGGAA
>JAEMPV010000102.1 GCA_022759145.1 Caldisericum sp. | reverse complement strand
GATATACCAAATGAACTCAGAACGTTTTACATTGATGTCTTGGCAACAAAGATAGAGCCAAAGGTTACTGCTATGTATGCTTTGAATGCTTTTCATCCAAATGTGAGCAATTCGATTATCTCACCTAATATCTATAATGGCAGAATATACTTTAATTATCAAGTATGCCTTGGTGACCTGAATAATAGACCTTTTATAGAGGTTTTGTCAAAAATAGATGATACACTCAGACTGATAAACTTGGATTCAGCGTATGGAAATAAAGCTACTGAAATGGCACAAACATTGTTCTTTTACTTATACAAGAAACAAATAAGGGGTGAAGTGAAAGCAAACGAAGTATGGGAGGTGGAAGCATGAATGACTTTCCATATCCACTATACAAAGTTTTATCGGTTGATGATAAGATTAAATTCATGCAGAACATGTTCAGTAATATTTCAGTTGCTTCATATTTCTATAATCCTCTGGATACATACAGAGGAATGTTGGCTACTATGTACGCAAGTTATTTCAAAGATAGACCAGACATGATTGTCAATGATTTATTGACTATGATGAAATCAAGTAATTTGCTTCAATACGTTGAATACTATGAAAGCCAAAAATCTAAATCAAAATCGAATAATGCCGAAGTAGACCCACCGGATAATCTTAAATTTCTTGATAGAATTAACCCTGATTATTACAAAGATTTCATTCGTTATACAAATGAACTAAAATATGCTGTTGAGTCATACAGTTTCAAAGGTCTTTATTCGCTTCTTCAAATAGAAAACAACAAAACATTTACTAATACAGTCGTTTCAATTGACAAATATCTAAAGACGTTTGCCATAGGGGATGTTGAATTCTGTAAAAAACTACGGAAGAAAATAGAAATCAACGAAGGCGATGAACTCATACCCGAAGAAGACATAAACAAATACTTTAAGAATTCAATGCAAGAAATAACCTACGTGCATTTGGCAGAATTTATGCTATATAACGGGCTATACAGCAATATAACATTAATAAAAGCAAGAAACGAAGAAAAAGTATATGCATTATTACAATTCCCGTCTCCAACAACTTTGGTATTGGTTGCAGACAAATCAAAAATGGACTATGATGGTTATCTTGAGATACATGAACCTATTAACCTTGGAGAGTTTGATTATGGCAGTGCTGTCCGTATATTACAAGTGTTCTACTTGACGAGGTGGGGATAAATGAAAGTATATTTCATCACAAAAACTGACTTCAGGGCTGATGAAGTATATGCCATATATAACAAGTCATATCTTTATACCATAGAAGTAGTGAAAAACAATTTTTCCATAGACCGCAAAGAAACAGAGAAGTTGAAGTATACAGTCGTAGATGAAATCGAAGACCTATACCCACAGGATTTCCAATATATACTTCCGGTTCTTATAAACTATTATGCACGGCTTAAGCTTGGTGGAGATATGTATTTCAGTGTTTATTTCTGGACAAGCGATAAAAATGCATACCTATACCATTCGAATACGTCTTGGAAAGACTTTAGCTATTACAAGAAATTCAGACTTGACATCGAGTGCGAAAAGCAGGAAAAAGAGGACAGAAGCAAAAACATAATGCCAGAACTATTAAAATCGCATGTTGTCTTTGAATCTCTTGATTTCTTAGAGGAATTCGATAGCTTCCTTGACTTTGTATATAAAATCCTTGATACATTATACCAGAGGCACAATGAACTCAACGAAATACTCAAGTCAAAAACCAAATAAAACTTTTTAAACCTTTTTTTATTTTTTATGTAAGGAGGGAAAAATATGTATATAGACAACAAAAAAGTAGTGTTAGACATTCACTATGACCATATGTTTGAGCTGCAAGATGATCTGCCAATAAAAGTGGAATTAAGTAGGAAGGAATATGATAGACTAGTCAAGGACTATGGAGAATACCCAATTGGTTGGCAGATCGCAGACATCGATCCAAAGAATAACTACATAAAAATAGTGTTTTATTCGGATGGAAGAGCGAGGTTTGGTGAAATTCTAATTCCGAATAGGTTTATAACCTATGAGGAATATATAAAATATGGCATAGAAGGAGGTGATAGAAATGCCAAAAATAAAAGCAAAAAAGATAAATCATGAAAACGATAATGCAGATTTATCGGAGTCGTATGATCTTATTATACGTGCTTTGACAGGGAAATACAAAAACGCAGACCCTAATCAGTTATACTACGAACTGGACGATGATATCGTTGATATACTAAATACAATGGATGACACAGAAATAGTAAATTTATCTGAATATGCATACAATAGGGAATTCAAAGAAGACATGGATTCATATGTTGATACACTGCTAAACAATGTTGAATTTGCTGTTGATGATATTGCCCTTTTAATCGAAGATCTACCATCGCCTTTAACAATGGCTTTTAACTATGGGTATTCTGTGTTATATTCTACGATAAAATACAGGGTAATAAAAAACATAAATCCAGCATTCCTAAAAATAAACATATCAAAAACTCAATCAAGAAACGGAAATATATCATAAAACAGGGGTCAAAAAACAAGTATATAAACTTATTGGAAAGGAGGCATAAAATATATATACAACCAAGTTATAAGGTTATATACCAAAATATGGAGGTGTGAAAAAATGGTAGGAGAACACAAGTTTGGGACGCAAAATCTGCAAGAAGGGATTTCATTCATTGGCAGAATAATCAGTGCAAACTGGCAACAGAGCAAGGATTTCGGGTCTGGTTCAAGGGAGACATTAGTGATAGGGATACAGCCAGTCTCATATGAAGGAGCAATAAGATACATATATATCCCATACAGCGACAGGATTAATTCAAAGTGGGGGAAATTCAACGAAATGCTTGAGCAATCTGGCCTTAAGTTCGACCCAAATACTTTCACTGAAGTCGATTTGGTCGGGAAACTCTTTGAGTTCAGGAGCTTCGATTTGAAGTTTGGTAGCGGCGAGAACGCAATCGAGGTGACAGGTATGCTGTTGCCTGTGAGATATGTGGGCGATGATATGAGCGACGAAAAAGAAGTCCCGGAGAAAGCTCCGGGAGAGTCACAACCAACAGAAAAACCAATAGAACAGACACAAACATCTGTTAAAGAAATACCAAAACCACAGACTGAACAGCCCAAAGAACAAGAACCGCAGTCCGGCGAAGTTACCCAAGAAGACCTTATATTCGAATACATAAAACTCAAGCAAAAGACAACATTCAAAGAACTCATGGAAAAATTCAAGATGGACAAAGATCACCTTATACCACTGATCTTCGATCTTTCGGAGAAGGGAAAGATATCGTTAGACGGGCCAGTAATAAGGCTTGTCTAATTGCATATCTTTCCCTAGCTTTTTTTATGAGGTGGTTCGATATGTCAAAGAATAAAGACAAGTATAAATACCTTTTGGATTTGGCAGATTCATACCTATTTGAAATAAAGCAACTTCAAAATTTGCAGTATAAATCTTGGAATGACTTAAGGCAGGAAAGGATTGAATACCTAAACAAAAAAGTCGAGGAAATCCTTGCGGACTACGAAAGGCTACATATGCGGGATAGGGAAAGAAATAGGTGGTAATAATGCCAGTATGTCCTTATTGCAAAAAAGAGCTAAAATCTTTGAGAGCAATTGAAAGACTATATTTATATCACAGAGCATATGTTAAAAACGGAGAACTTATTATATTCCCCAGTGATACTGAAGAGGCAGAACCGGATGAAATAGTTGCTTTTGCTTGTCCTTACTGCGATCACATTATTGCAACAACCAAAGAAGAGGCATTGGATTTCATGCTAGACAGAAAATTGCCAAAAGACCTAGTCCCTGTCGAAAAAAAGGGAGACGAAATATTCTATGAATAATCAAATGGGTAATAGGAGGTAATAAAATGTTTGAAGAAGAAATTACCAAAGAAGATAAAAAATATTTCAGAAACTTAGAGAAAAAGTTTTGGAAAAAATATAACCAATTATCAGATTGGATGAAAGAAAACTTTGATGCATGGGTTCTTGAAAATGCAGTGAATTGGCTAGAGGTAAGCGGGCATGCTAACATGGATGAAAAAGACAAAAATAATTTCGTAGACTTCGTAGAAATGTTTTCATTGGTAGAAATAAAACCAGATGATGACTTAGGCGACCCTGGCTTTATCAATTTTATCATTAAACAAGCAGAGAAATACGTAAAATACAAAAAAGAAGAAGGTGGTAAATAATGTCTTGGAGTACATTAGTTATAGGATATTTTTCATTCAAAGAAGATAAAACTTATAATGAAGTCAAATACGCAATAGCAACACTCTGCAAAAATTTAGAAGTTGATGTGCCTACAAGAATAATTAAACGCAGTACCTATTACAGAAAAATACACCACTTGCCAAACGGAGCTCACATTGTAGCAGATGATATTACTAATAATAATATTC
>JAEMPV010000101.1 GCA_022759145.1 Caldisericum sp. | reverse complement strand
TCCTTGCTTCAATTTAATAAACTTTGCTGAAAACAAAATCAAAATCTAAAGCTTTGAGCTCCTCTTCTGACAGCACTTTGCCCTCTGGCAATCGGGTTCTAAGGACAAAGTGAAGGGCACTGTCGCCCTCTTTCATTTTAACCGCAATGCGATTGTAGGGAATTTCCACCCCTAATAACTCTGACAACACTTTAGCAGTCGCCTCATGACCGACTGCCGATACAAAAGAGTTCCTCTTGATAAGTCCCTTCGCCGTCTTTAAATCCACTTTTAAAATCTCAACTAAATACCGATCCTTCTCTTGCAAATCAACAGGTATAACAAGCGTGTTTAAAATGTAAAGCATACCCGCACCTCCTTTTTTTTGATTTTTTTGCTGAGTTATTAACTCCCAAATACCCTCTTTTAATAAATCTGACTTCGTTCGTCCAAACATTCGGGCGATTTTACATAGCTTCCTATATAGAATAGGGTCAACATTAGACCCTATTCTTCCTTCGACTGTTTTTTCTTTCGGCATAGTCCTCTCCTAAATATTTTCTACACAAATGGACAATTGCTCTATTTAACAATTCTGTATAAGATAACTGCTCTTCTTTGCAATAATCATTTATTCTTTCTAAGAACCATTTAGACACTCTAAAAATTATCACTGGCTCTGCCATACTCTCCTCCTAAGCCCCTGGGGGGATTTGAACCCCCAACCTTGGGATTAGAAGTCCCATGCTCTGTCCTATTGAGCTACAGGGGCTTTAATCTGTAGTTTATCTCCTAATTAATTTTCTAAACCACTTCGTGATTTTTTTCACGAACCCTTGGCACTCAAAGTCTTCCCTTTTAAGGAAGACCCATCTTCCATCCTTCCATAAAGTCAAATACTTTGGGCCTTGCATCTCTCTCATCGCTCCACCTCCTCTGTTTTTTAGCTTATCACTTCTAAATTGGTAAAGTAACGCCATACTGCATCGAACTCTATATCTATTTCATCTGCCCCTAACCTACAATAACTCAAGCTTCCATCTACAAAATAGAACCGAATTTCTCTTTCAGAGCTGTTCTTTGATAACTCGACGAATTTAACATTTTGTAGATTGATTACTTTGTTGCCAATTTTTATTAATTGCATCGCTTTTCCTCCTCTTCGTTTTTTTTAAAATATAACTTGACTTTTTCTTTTTGTCAAGAGGGGGATTAAAAAATCCCCCTCGAGCCTTACTAATTAAACATCTTACTAATTTGGTCAACTTTCCCCTCGATGGTGGTTAACACCGACAAGGCAAAATCAGCGTTCTCTTTGAATAAGAATACCAACACCGCATCTCGGATCCCATCATCTCCTCTTATCTGAGATATCATCTCCATGTATTCTATAAATTGCTCTTCCAGTTTCCTAACGACCTCGCTCATTTTAGCCATCTGAAACTCCTTTGGGAGCAATGCAGACAAAAGTAAATACCACATTTCTGAATGGTGCTTCACCTCTACAAAATACATTATGACCAATCTTACTAATAACGCTAAAAACTCCTCGTCGGTCATTTCGCCACCTTTCTTTTCAAAATATTCAACTGCTCCTTTCAAGCATGCACCCGCAAATTTTTCTTCATCATCTCTAAACTCAAATTTCTTCAAACTCTCAATTATCTTGCGACCATTAATCTGATGATACCTCTCTAAAATTTGTGCCAATAACTCACTTTTTTCTGCGACCATAGCGATCCCTCCCTCTTGATTTTTTTTACAACTGAGCTATACTGTCAATTAGACACTCCTCCCTCAGCGCATAGTATCACCTCCTTTGTTTAGGGTTGTTCTCCGCTCCACCTCCCGCCCCCGCAAAGGGGGCGATGTGATAATTGATTAATAACCTAACTCAATCAAAGCGTCCAAAAATTTCTCTGTTGCTTTTGGGTAATCACTTAACTTCATTAGGAATTTACCCAGCCATTCTAACTCTGTATAACCAGCATTTTCAAGAATAAGCCTCAGAGCTTTCAGAATATCTCTTACTTGCTCATCGGTATAATTGCTTACACCTCCCACTCCGAAATTGCTCAAAAACCATTGAAACGGATCTCTCTTGCTAATGCGCATCGCTCCACCTCCTTAGTGTTTTATTAAACCCAAATGCAATGGAAGACTGCCATCTCTGATATTCTGTGCACACACTCTCGTGCGTCAATTTCTCTTTTCTCATACTTTTCAATAACCTCAAACACTCTCTCTTTATCTTCGTTTCTAAAAACCATATCGAATTGAAAATTCTTCACATTCTCAAATGGTGCTTCATATATTCTCCAACTCCAGAATTGTAGTCCAAAAAACCCTTCCCCAAATTGCAATAAATCTTCCCTCATTGCATCATTGACCCACTGATCAAACTCTGTCAATTCAAATATTTCAGTGGGCTTATATCCTCTTTTTTCCATCTCATCGAATAATCTACTTTTTATCATTTCCTCCCTCCTCTGTGTTTTGATATTTTAACATTCTCTGCTTTATTAGATCCTCTAACTCACTTGCCTCCCTCTGACTTGTCTTTAACATATCTTGAAACTCTTGCAAAAAATCTATGATTAATTCCAAACTGCATTCTTTCAATAACCCTCCCCACTTCAGCTCCGATAGAGAGTGGTATAATCTCCCTATCAAAAAAACAAACTCTAATTTCATTCTCTCTGTAAACTGCTCTTTTGTCTCAATCATCGCTCCACCTCCTCCTTTGATTTTAGATTTTTAACATTGCGTCAATCTTGCTTTCTAACTCTGAGGCTTTCTGCGAGTGCTTACTTAACATCTCTTGAAACTCTCTTAGGAACTCTTTCATTCTTATGAAGTCACTCTCAGAGATAAACACTACCTTCGTTTCTAAATCTAAAACATCCGCTCTAAACATTAACATCAATTCAATAATTTCCCTTCGCATACTACACCCCCTCTTCGTTTTTTCGTTCTTTCGCTTCTTTATTCTTTTATTATGGATCTCTACAATGCATCACTCTCTCACCTCCTCCCTCCACCCCTGCACCGCTGAGGCACAGGGGCA